>NZ_JAPSJA010000029.1 GCF_031178525.1 Microbacterium sp. | reverse complement strand
TTGAGCAGGCCGCCCTCGCTCTCGCCGACGCCGGCGAACATGATCAGGGCGAACGCGAGCAGCAGGTAGAGGCCGCCGACGACGATCACCGTGAGCGTTGCCGCGCGACCGGGTGTGCGCTCGGGATCGATCGTCTCCTCGTTCATCGTGAGGGTCACATCCCAGCCCCAGAAGATGAAGATCGAGACCGACAGGCCCGCGACGACCGCCGAGAGGCTGCCGACCGTGAAGGGGTTCAGCCAGTTGGCGTCGAACGGGATCGAGTTCACGCCGCCCTCGACCGCCTTGCCGATCGCGAGCGCCGCGAACAGCACGAGCACGGCGACCTGGAAGGAGACCAGCACGACCTGGAAGACCTTCGACTCCTTCATGTCCCGGAACGACAGATACGCCGCCCCGACCATGAAGAGCAGACACACGGCGACGTTGATGAAGGGATTGAACGTCAGATCCGCGATGGCGGGATTGCCGGTGATCTGCGAGAGCAGCAGGAAGAGGAAGTCGACCGCGACGGCCGCGAGGTTCGACAGCACGAGCACCGTGGCGATCACGAGGCCCCACGACGCCATCCAGCCGATCCACGGCCCGAAGGCCCTGGTGGCCCACGTGAACGTCGTGCCCGAGTCGGGCATGACCTTGTTGAGCTCGCGGTAGCCGAGCGCCACCAGCAGCATCGGGATGAAGCCGAGCAGGATGACGGCGGGGGCCTGCGTGCCCACCTCCGCGGCGGCGGGACCGAGCGAGATCGTGAACGTGTACGCGGGAGCGACGGTCGAGACGCCGATCACGGTGGCACCGAACAGTCCGACCGCGCCGACGGCGAGGCCCTTGCTCGAGATCACCTGGGTGATCAGGCCGGGCTTGCCGGCTTCTGCGGTCTCGCCGGCGCCGTCGGCCTGGCGGGTTGTTTCGGTCATGCGGGTTCCTCTGGGGTTCGGGTAGGTGGGGCCCGGGGTGGGGATATCAGGCTCCGAGGTCGGTGATCAGGGTTTCGGCGACGAGGCGGCCCATCCGGATCGCGCCGTCGACGTGCTGGTAGCCGGCGCCCGCGATGTCGCTGCAGGCGAAGTGGAGGGGACCGACGGGGGTGCGCAGGTCAGATCCGTACCGGTGGAGGCCGCCGAGGTCGAAGCTCGCGGCGTACGCGCCGCGGGTCCACTCCTCGGCGCCCCAGTCGCTCTCGTAGTACACGACGGGGTTCTGGGCCTCGGGGCCGTAGTAGGCCGCGAGGGAGTCGAGGATGCGCGCCTTGCGCTCCTCGGCGGGCAGCTCGAACACGCCGTCCGCGCGAGCGTCGGAGACGAACGCCACGAGCGTGCCGCGCTCGTCCTGGTGATTCGTGTTGTCGTACGCCTCATGGCACAGCTGGTACGGGCTGAACACGGTGCCGGACAGGCCCGCCTCGCGCCAGAACGGCCGGTCGTACACCGCGTGCACCTTGATCACGAGCCCCATCGAGAGGTGCTGGTGCAGCTGATGCTGGCGACGCGGCAGGGGCGGATCGAACGTGATCCGGCTGTACAGCACGGGAGCGTGCGCGAGGATGACGCGCTTCGCCCGCACCGTCATGCCGTCGCTCGTGACGACCACTCCCCCGTCGCCGTACTGGATCCGCCGCACGGGCTGGCCGAGGTGCACGTCGTCGCCGACCCGCGCCGCCAGCCGCTTGGAGACCTCCTGCATGCCGCCGACGATTCGCTTGTCGAGGATGAAGTCGGCGTCGACGAGGTTCGAGAAGCTGCCGGCGCTCGCGGCCATCAGCATGGCCTGCAGCGTGGAGAACGCGTGGGCGGGCTTCGTCAGCATCGCGGGGCCGATGAACAGCGCGATGTTGTCCCGCGCCTCTTCATCGTCCGTCTCCTGCGCGAGCCACGCCTCGAACGACACCGTGTCGAGCTCGGCCGCCCGCGGATGCTCCCACGGTCGGTCGGGATCGAGCTCGGCGACCAGGGCGTCGAGCTTCTCGATCAGCCGGACCAGCTCGGCCTCCGTCTCGGGCGCCACCGGGAAGATGTCGCCCGTGAAGCGCGTGTGCCGGCCGTCCTTCGAGATGTAGACGCTGTCGCCCTCGCGATAGCGCTCGAAGGTCTCGAGCCCGAGGTCGTCGAGCGTCTCGAGCAGTGCCTCCTGGTCGGGCGAGACCCACTGCCCGCCGATCTCGAGGGTCGCGCCCTCGATGTCGTCAGACCATGTGCGTCCGCCGACGCGATCGCGGGCCTCCAGCACCGCGACGCTCAGGCCTGCGGCCTGCAGCCGGGTGGCGGCGGTCAGGCCGGCGGGGCCGGCGCCGACGATGACGACGTCACGAGTGATCTCGTTCATGCCGCTGCCCCTCACGCGGCCGCGAGCGCGGCGGCCACGACGTCGAGCGCCTCGCCCAGCAGGTCGTCGCCGATCGACAGCGGCGGCAGGAACCGGATGATGTTGCCGAACGTGCCGCAGGTCAGCACGATGACGCCCTGCGCGATCGAGGCCTTCGCGATGGCCGCGGTCAGCGCGGCGTCCGGCTCCCCCGTCGCGGGGTCGACGAACTCCAGCGCCATCATCGCGCCGTGGCCGCGCACGTCGCCCAGGCGCGGGTCGGAGGCCTGCACCGCGGTGAAGCGCTCGCGGATGACCGCGCCGATCTCGTTTGCGCGCTCGATCAGGTTCTCGCTCTCGTAGGCGTCGATGGCGGCCAGCGCGGCGGCGCACGCGATCGGGTTGCCGCCGTACGTGCCTCCGAGACCGCCGGGGTGGGAGGCGTCCATGATCTCGGCGCGGCCCGTGACGGCCGCGAGCGGCAGGCCGGCGGCGATGCCCTTGGCCGTCGTGATGAGGTCGGGGACGATGCCGAAGCGCTCGCTGGCGAACATCGCTCCGGTGCGGCCGAAGCCGGTCTGCACCTCGTCGGCGATGAACACGACGCCGTTCGCCTGGGCCCACTCCACGAGCGCGGGCAGGAAGCCGTCGGCGGGAACGATGAAGCCGCCCTCGCCCTGGATCGGCTCGATGATGATGGCCGCGACCTGATCGCCGCCGATCTGCTTCTCGATCATGGTGATGGCGCGCTTCGCCGCCTCGGCGCCGCTCAGACCGTCGCGGAACGGGTACGACAGCGGCGCGCGGTACACCTCGGGTGCGAACGGACCGAAGCCCGACTTGTACGGCATGCTCTTGGCCGTGAGGGCCATGGTGAGGTTCGTGCGGCCGTGGTAGCCGTGGTCGAACGCCACGACGGCCTGGCGGCCGGTGTGCTTGCGGGCGATCTTGATCGCGTTCTCGACCGCCTCGGCACCCGAGTTGAACAGCGCGGTCTTCTTGACGTGCTCGCCCGGCGTGAGCCTGTTCAGCGCCTCCGCGACCTCGACGTACGACTCGTATGGCGACACCATGAAGCACGTGTGCGTGAACGCCGCGACCTGGCGCTGAACGGCCTCGACGACCTTGGGGTGCGCGTTGCCCACGGTGGTGACCGCGATGCCAGAGCCGAGGTCGATCAGCGAGTTGCCGTCGGCGTCGACGACGACACCGCCGCCCGCGGCGACCGCGGAGATCGGCGCGGTGTGGCCGATGCCCACCGGAACGGCCGCGGCCTTGCGGGCGAGCAGCTCCTGCGAGCGGGGTCCGGGGATCTCGGTGACGAGGCGGCGCTCCTGCGGCAGCGCGGGACCTCCGGTGACGGTGCCGGCCTGGGGCGAGTCGGTGGTGGTGACGGTCATGCGGGCAGTCTAGGCGACGCGCGCAACCCCACACAACGAATTCCGTTGCCTCACCCCGCGATCGCCGCGGAATCCGTAGCGGAAATCGCGATCCGGATGCGACTTCGGCGCGGTCCCGGAGATCGAGGGAGGGATCCGTGCGTTCAGACGAGGGCGGGCGCGCGCCGACGCTCGAGCGCGAGGCTGGCGAGCACGAGGCCCACGCCCAGGACCGCGAGCACGACGCCGAGCCACGCGGGGGCGACATAGCCCCAGCCGAGCGCGATCACGCCGCCCCCGAGCGCGGCTCCGAGGCTGTTGCCGATGTTCATGCCCGAGTGGTTGAGTGCGGATGCGATCGTCGGGCGATCCTCGGACACGTCCATGAGCCGGGTCTGGACGGCCGGGCCCGCGAGCGCGCTGATCGCACCGAACAGGAACATCGCGGCGACGAGCGTCGCGGGGATGTGCGACGCGACGCCCACGACCGCCGAGCCGACGGCCAGCAGCACGAAGGCCGCCACCAGGGCGCGCGGCAGATTGCGGTCGGCGGCGACGCCGCCCACGAGGTTGCCCACCGTCATGCCCAGGCCGGTCGCGACGAGTGCGATCGGCACCGCCCACTCGGGAGCGCCGGCCACCTCGGTCATGAGGGGCGAGATGTAGCTGTAGATGGCGAAGAACGAGCCGAACCCGATCGCGCCGACACCCAGCGCGAGCCACACCTGCCCGATGCGGAACACGCCCAGCTCATGGCGCAGCGAGCGCGCCCCATCGCCGGGCATCGCGGGCACAGTGAGCGCGATCATCAGCGCGGCGAGCGCGAACAGCCCGACGACGACGCCGTAGGCGACGCGCCATCCCGCGAGTTGCCCGAGCCACGTGCCGAGCGGCACGCCCACGACGTTCGCGACCGTGAGACCGCTCATCACGATCGCGACGCCGCGCGCCCTGTTCCCGGGACCGAGCAGCTCGGCGGCGACGACGGCCGCGATGCCGAAGTACGCGCCGTGCGGCAGACCCGCGATCAGGCGCGCGACCGCGACGGTCTCGAACGTCGGCGCGACGACGGTCAGGAGGTTGCCCACCAACAGGCTCGCCGCCAGCACGATCAGCACGCGATGCCGCGGGAACCTCGCCGCGTATCCCGCGATGAGCGGTGCGCCGATCACGACGCCGAGCGCGTAGACGCTGATCAGCAGGCCGGCCTGCGCGATGGCGGCCTCCTGACTGCTCGCCCAGGCGTCGGCGAGCAGGTCCTGCGCGATGTCGGGCAGGAGGCCCATCGAGACGAATTCGGTCATGCCGATGCCGAAGGAGCCGATGGCGAGGGAGAGGAGCGCCCACATCGCCGCCCCCCTCGACGTGGTCGAGGGAGTCATGGATCAAGAGCTTAGGCCAGGTCCGGGGCCGCAGGCGCGCGTGCGCTTGCTCCCACGCCCGCAGGCGCGCCCTGCGGCGAACCGCGCAGACGGCCGCCGCGTCCCGGCTAGGCGAGCCCCAGCTCCTCCACGACCGCGATCACGCACGCCCGCTCGGCCTGGTCGAGGCCCCGGATCGGCAGCGGCAGACTCCGCGGCCGGACCAGACCGAGGTGCTCGGCGATCGCGGAGACCACGCGCAGGCTTCCGCCGAACTGCGCGAACAGATCCCAGAGCGGAGCCAGGCGCTCGGACGCGCGACGCGCTTCGTCTTGCCTGCCGGCCTGCGCCGCGCGGACGAGGGCGAGCGCGGGAGGGGGCAGGGTGCCGGCGATGACCGAGTACCAGGCGTCGCATCCGGCGATGAGGCCGCTCGCGGCGGACGGGTCGCCCGACACGCCGATGGTGACGTGCGGAGGAAGGACCTCGCGGATCTCCGCGACGCGATCGCGGGCGGCCGCCGGGTCGACGGGCACGCCAGGGATCTTGATCGACGCCACGTTCGGGAGCGCGGCGATGCGCCCGTACAGCTCGGTCGTGAAGGTGAAGTGCGTGGTCCCCGGATTGTCGTAGACGATCAGCGGGACGGACAGGCCCGAGGTGACGTCCTCGTACAGGCCGAACACGTCGTCCTCGGTGAGCGCCTGGTAGCCCAGTGGCGCCAGCAGCACTCCGGCCACGCCCGCGTCCTGGGCGTCGTCGGCAAGGGCCTGCACCTGGCTGGTGCGCATCGCGCCGATCCCCGCGAACACGGGAACGCTGCCCGCGTTCTCCACCGCCGTGCGCGCGACGAGGCGGCGCTCCTGGCGAGAGAGGTAGGCGTAGGAGCCTGTCGAGCCGAGCGCCGTGATCGAGTCGACCCCGGCTTCTCGGAGCCGGGTGATCAGCCCCGCATAGGCGGCCTCGTCGACGACGTCGTCCCCGAGCGGGGTGAGGGGGAAGGCGCTCAGCCCTGTGAACATACTCACGAGTGCTCCTTGTCACGGGAAGGCGAGGTCTCGCCGGAGGAGAGGACGTCCGCCGGCGGACGAGGGGCGTTCCTCACTGCTGGTCGGCCGCGGTGTCCTCGATGGCTCGTTCGAGGCGCTCGATCTTGCCGTCCAGCTCGCCCGCGTAGCCCGGGCGGATGTCGGCCTTCAGCACGAGCGAGACGCGCGAGCCGAACGGCAACACCGCCTCGGTGGCGCGCTTGACGACATCCATCACCTCGTCCCAGGTCTCCCCCTCGATCTCGGTGAACATGGACGTCGTGCGGTGCGGCAGGCCGGATTCGCGCACGACCCTGACGGCGGCGGCGACCGCGTCGTGGACGGAGCCGTCCGGGTTGGCATCGTTGGATCCGGACGGCGCGACGGAGAAGGCGACGAGCATGAGGGGTCCTTTCGTCAGACGGCGGCGGGCTGTGCGGCGGACTGCCGCACGGCCGAGCGGATGGGCACGCGCGCGAGCCGCACGATCGCCCAGATCATGAGGGTCACGAGCACGATGTTGCGCGCGGTGAGGACCGCGACGGCCGACACGTCGGCGACGAGCAGCAGCCCGTACATCACCGGGTAGACGACCTGGGTGAGCGCGGCCGAGAGCAGGGCGAGCGCCGCGAGCGGGCGGGCACGCCGGCGATCGAGCACGAGCCACAGCACGAGCGGCGGGATCAGCCAGTCGTGGAACTGCGGGGAGCCGACCTTGTTCAGCCCGATCAGCACGACGACGAGCGCAAGAGCGAGCGGCGGCAGCAGCCTCACGATCGACGCGCCGCGGCGGGCCTTGAGCGCGCCGAGCAGCACGACGCCCATCGCGGCGAGCGCGAGCAGCGGCGTCATGGCAGCGATCACCACGTCGATGTGAGGGCCCGTCACCTGGAACGTCAGGATCTCGTCGTCGTAGAACAGCCACCAGCCCTCCAGCCCCAGGGCGTCCCCCCACAGGTACACCGCGCTTACGGGAGCCTCGAGCTGCAGGCCGCGGGCGGTCTGGGCCGTGACGAAACCCAGCAGATGCGCCGCGCCGCCCGACAGGACGACCGTGACCGCGACCACGGCCGACGTCAGGAGCGCTCCGCGGACGATGTCGGCGCGGCGGCGCACCGCGACGAACGCGGCGGCGAGCAGCGCGGCCGGCCACACCTTGATCCACGCGCCCACTGCCAGCAGCACGGAGGCGAGGAACGGGCGTCGCACGAGCCACAGCAGACCCGCGATCGCGAGCGGCACCGTGACGGCGTCGATCCGGTACATCCCGACCGGTCCGAGCAGCAGGATGAAGGCGAGCCAGAAGCGCGCCGCCGCGCGTCGTGAGCGGGAACGGCCATCGCCGACGAGCAGCCAGAACCCGGCGGCGTCGCACAGCGTCACCAGCACGGCCCACGCGACGGTGTATCCGCCCAGCCAGGCGAACGCGTGCGCCAGGATCATGGGCGCCAGGGCGAGATGCGGGTACACCCACGACTCGGTGATGCCGACGATCCCCGCACCCTGCAGCGCGGCCGTCGACCACGGCTCGTACACGAAGTAGACGTCGCCCATGGGCTGATTCGGCATCCGCCAGCCGAGCCAGCCGACGAGCAGATGCACGGCGGCGAAGGCGAGCCAGAGCACGAGGGTGCGGCTCCATCGGGACCCGCCGGGAATCGGTGGCCGGCGCACGATCGACATCCTAGGACGCGGCGGACAGCGCCGCGCCGTAGGCCTGCGGCAGGTGCGCAGCGACCTCCAGCGCGGTGATCGGATGCCCGGCGGCGCCGTCCGCCGCACCGGCGGCGAGGCGCGCCGCGTGACCGTGCAGCCACGCTCCGGTCGCCGCGGCCTTCGCCAGGTCCTCCGCGTCGAGCGGGCCGGCGGCCGCGACGGCGGCCGCGACCGCGCCGATCACGCCCGCCAGCACGTCACCCGTGCCTGCGGTCGCCAGCCACGGGGTGCCCGCCCGCACGACGGCGAACCATCCCGTCGGCGCGGCGACGATCGTGGCCGCGCCCTTCAGCAGCACCGCGCCGCCGAGCGCCACGGCGGTCTCGCGCGCGACGAGCAGCCGCTCCTCGAAGCCCCGCCGCAGCCTGTCGGCGAGCGGGTCGTCGCCCTCCACATCGTCGACGCCGAGCCCGAGCGGGATGCGCACCTCCTTGAGCTCGCCGTCGTGCGGCGTGACGACGACCGGGCCGCGCGCCTCGGCCGCGAGATCCAGGGCGCCGGCGTCGACGACGACCGGGGCTCCGGATCGCAGCACGTTCACGAGCGTCGCGCGCTCCTCGTCCGTGCGCGCTCGCGCATCCATGCCGGATCCGATCACCCACGCATCGGTCCGGCCCTCCCCCGTCACGATCTCGGGGCGGCGCTGCAGCACGAGGCGCGCGACGTCGGGATCGCCGATCCAGCGCACCATGCCGGCCCCGCCGCGGGCCGCGCCCTCCACGCCGAGCACCGCCGCACCCGGGTATGCCGTCGACCCGGTGCGCAGACTCACGACGCCCCGGGAATACTTGTGCGAGGCGGCGGTTGGCATCCGGAGCACGGATGCGGCATCCGCCGCGGTCCATTCCCGAGCTTCCATGCCGTCACCCTATGCCCGTCCGCGGGCACGCGATCGGAGATCCATGAGCCTGCTGTTCAGCCCGCTGTCCCTGCGCGACATCACCGTGCGCAATCGCCTCTGGGTGGCGCCGATGTGTCAGTACAGCGCCGAGGACGGCCTTCCGAACGACTGGCACCACGTGCACCTGGCGCAGTTCGCGTCAGGCGGCGCCGGCCTCGTCGTCGCCGAGGCCACGGCGGTCGTGCCGGAGGGCCGCATCTCGCCCCGGGACACGGGCCTGTGGAGCGACGCGCACCGCGACGCGTGGCGCCCGATCGTCGACGCCATCCACGCGCGCGGCGCGCTGGCGGGCGTGCAGCTCGCGCACGCAGGGCGCAAGGCCTCCACGTGGTGGCCCTTCTCCGACCGGCACGGCAGCGTCCCCGCCGGGGAGGGCGGCTGGACGACCCTCGCGCCCTCGGCCATCGCGTACGAGGGCTATGCGGAGCCCGTCGCACTCGACCGTGACGGCATCGCGGCGCTGATCGAGGCGTTCCGCGCGGCCGCGCGCCGCGCGCTGGACGCCGGCTTCGACGTGCTCGAGGTGCACGCCGCGCACGGCTACCTCCTGCACGAGTTCCTCTCGCCGCTCAGCAATCAGCGCACGGACGAGTGGGGCGGATCGCTCGAGAACCGCGCCCGGATCGTGCTCGACATCGTGCGGGCGATGCGCGCAGAGGCCGGCGAGGCCGTCCCCGTGCTCGTGCGCTTCTCGGCCTCCGACGCGGCTCCCGGCGGGCTCGAGCCCGACGACGTCGCGCGCGTCGCGCGGTGGGCGCTCGACGCCGGCGCCGACCTGTTCGACATCTCGTCCGCAGGTCTCGTCGCACACCAGCAGCTCTCGGTCGGCCCGGGCTACCAGGTGCCGTTCGCGGCCCGCATCCGCGAGGTCGGCGAGGTGCCGGTCGCCGCGGTCGGCATCATCACGAGCGGAGCGCAGGCCGAGCAGATCCTGCAGGACGGCGACGCCGATGCGATCTTCGCGGCGCGCGAGTGGCTGCGCGATCCGCACTTCGGTTTGCGCGCGGCGACCGAGCTCGGCGAGGACCCGGAGTCGCTGTGGCCGCCGCAGTACCTCCGGGCGCACCGCCCGGCACGCCAGGCCGCCGCGGCCGCTCGCTGACCCCGCAGGTCCACGCACCGTTTCACACACCGAGCCCGCCTCGTTCCCGAGGCGGGCTCCGTGCTCAGTGGTGGGTGCTCAGTGGTCGGTGCCGACTACCTCCGCCGACGCGTCGCGTCGTGGATCTCGCCGATCAGCTCCTCGAGGATGTCCTCCAGGAACAGCACGGCGGTCGTGCGGCCGTCCGCGTCGCGGACGCGGGCGAGGTGACGGCCCTGGCGGCGCATCACGGCGAGCGCGTCCTCGAGATCGGTCGTCTCCTGCACGGGGACCATGTGATGGATCCGCTTGGGCGGGATCGGGCGGGCCGCCTTCGCGGGCATGTCCTCGTCGTTCGCCGCGCGCAGGATGTCCTTGAGGTGCACGTAGCCGACGGGCTCGCCCTCCGGGTCCACGATCACGTAGCGCGAGTAGCCGTGCTTGGCGACCGCGCGCTCGATCTCATCGGGCGTCGTCGTCTCCGGCAGCGCCACGATCTCGCCGAGCGGCACGGCGACGTCCTTCGCCTTCTTGTCCGTGAACTCCACGGCTGCCGCCACCGTGCCCGACACGTCGTCGAGCACGCCCTCGCGGCGCGACTGCGTCACGATCGTGGCGACCTCGTCGAGCGTGAACGTCGACGCGGCCTCGTTCTTGGGCTCCACCCGGAACAGGCGCAGCACGGCGTTGGCGATCCAGTTCAGCACCCAGATGAGCGGGTGGAACACCTTCGACACCCACACGAGCGGGGTCGCGAGCAGGAGCACCGCGCGATCGGGCACCGAGAACGCGAGGTTCTTCGCCACCATCTCGCCGAAGACCACGTGCAGGTACGACACGAGCAGGAGCGCGATCACGAACGCGACCGTGTCGACGAGACCCTCGGGGAGTCCCGTCAGACCCAGCGGCACCTCCAGCAGGTGGTGGATCGCCGGCTCGGACACGTTCAGGATCAGCAGCGAGCAGATCGTGATGCCGAGCTGCGAGGTCGCGAGCATGAGCGTCGCGTGCTCCATCGCGTACAGCGCGGTGCGTGCGGCGCGCGAGCCGCGCTCGGCGAGCGGCTCGATCTGCGATCGGCGCGCCGAGATGACGGCGAACTCCGCGCCGACGAAGAAGGCGTTCGCGAGCAGCAGCACCACGAGCCATGCGATTCCGGCCCAGTCGCTCATCGGTCGCCTCCCTTGCTCGCGCGGGATCCGGCGTCGCTGGAGTGCCCCTCGACGATCGGATCCGGTACGGGCGCCGGATCGGGCGTGAACCGGACCCGGTCGACGCGGCGGCCGTCCATGCGCTCGACGGTCAGCATGCCGTCGTCGAGCCGCACGGCATCGCCGACCGCGGGGATGCGCTCCAGCACGCTCATGATGTAGCCGCCGACCGTGTCGTACGCGTCGTCCTCCGGCACCTCGATCTCCGCGCGGTCGCGCAGCTCGTCGGGGCGCAGCTGGCCGGGGAAGGTGAGCGAGTCACGGTGGCGCACGACGCCCGCCAGGCGCCGGTCGTGCTCGTCGGCAACCTCGCCCACGATCTCCTCGACGAGGTCCTCGAGCGTGACGACGCCTGCCGTGCCGCCGTACTCGTCGACCACGACCGCCATCTGGTAGCCGCGCAGGCGCAGCTCGGAGACGAGCTGGTCGAGGTGGACGGTCTCCGGCACGCGCAGCGGTTCGGTCGCGAGCGCCGCGGCGGGCACGTCCGCGCGCCGCTCGCGCGGCACGGACACGGCGGCCTTAAGGTGCACGATGCCGACGATGTCGTCCATCGACTCTCCGAACACGGGGAACCGGCTGTGACCGGTGCTCCGCGCGAGCTCGATCACGTCATCCGTCGAGTCGCCGGCCGCGACGGCGTGCACGCGGGGTCGCGGCGTCATGACGTCGCCCGCCGTGAGGCGCGCGAACGTGAGACTGCGGTCGAGCAGGGTTGCGGTGTCCTCCTCGAGCACGCCGGCGAGCGCGGATCGACGCACGAGCGACGACAGCTCCTCGGCCGTGCGGGCCCCCGACAGCTCCTCCTTCGGCTCGACGCCGAGCCGGCGCAGCACGGCGTTCGCGCTGCCGTTGAGCAGCGCGATGGCCGGTCGGAAGACGGTCGTGAACGCGATCTGGAACGGCGTGACGACCTTCGCGGTCGCGAGCGGAAGCGCGAGCGCGAAGTTCTTCGGCACGAGCTCGCCCAGGATCATCGACAGGATGGTCGCGATCGCCACCGCGACCACGGTTGCGATCGGTGACACCGCGCCTTCCGCCAGTCCCCACGACAGGAGCACGGGTTCGAGCAGATGCGAGAACGCCGGCTCGAGCGTGTAACCGGTCAGCAGCGTCGTGAGCGTGATGCCCAGCTGTGCGCTCGAGAGGTGCGTCGACGTCTGCCGCAATGCGGCGATCGTCATGCCGAGGCGAGACTCGCCCCGGTCTCGGCGGGCTTCGACATCCGCGCGATCGAGGTTCACGAGTGCGAACTCGCTCGCGACGAAGAGGCCGGTGCCGATCGTCAGAAGGAGCCCCACGCCGAGCAGGATCAGATCCATGCTGATCCCCCTCCGCTCATCGCGGAGTCGTGGCTGTGGGGCGAAGTACTACTGGGAGGGTCGTCCATAGGGTTCCGAGTCTAGGGCCGACTCCTATGCATGCGTCGAGTGCGGGAGGCTCCGCTCGGGATCGTCTGCGCGGCGTCAGAGGACGACGGGCAGGAAGCCCGCGCCGAGGCGGACGTCCTGCCCGTCGCGGGGTCAGGCTCCCGAGGCGTCGCTCGCGGCGACGTCGGCGGGCCGGGCGGCCGGCGTCGCCGGTGCGGTCGGGCGCATCCCCTCGCCGATCGCCTCACCCACCGCGCGGCCCGCGATGATGGCCGCCAGATCGACGCCCGTGGCGGACTTGACCGCGTCGAACGTTGCGCGCATGCCGACGGCCTGCTCGCTCGCGAGATGCGCAGAAGCGCCGCCGTCGCCGCCCAGCACCGTGATGGAGCCGACGCGCTCGTAGCCCTTCGCGAACTCGGCCATCATCGGCACGACGGCCTCGATCGCGCGCTGCGCCATGAGGGCCTCCTCGTGCTCGGCGATCGCGGCGGCCTCGGCCTTGATGGCGGCGGCCTTCGCCTCACCCGCCAGGCGGATGGCCTCCGCGTCGGCCTCGGCGCGGAACTTCGTGCCCTGCGCCTCCTGCTGCGCGGCGAACGCGGCGGCCTCCGCGGCGGCCCGCTGGGCGAGCGCATCCGCCTCCGCCGCCAGGCGCACCGTCTCGGCATCCGCGGCCGCGCGGGTCTTCAGCTCCAGGGCCTTCTGCTCGGCGATCTTCGCCTGGGCCTCGGCCTCACGGATGCGCGCGTACGCCGCCGCGTCCGCCTGCTTCTGCTCCTCGTACGCCTCGGCGTCGGCTCTCTGCTGGCGCTCGTACGTCGCCGCCTCCGCCACGCGACGCACCTCGGCGTCGAGCTTCGCGGACTGGTTCATCGCGGCCTGCTCGAGCACACCCTGCTCGAGCTTCTCGCGCGCGAGCTTCTCCGCCGCCTCGGCCTCGGCGTTCGCGCGACCGATCTCGGCCTTCGCGTTGGCGGTGTTCTTCTGGTAAGCCGTGTACTCGATGAGGTTCTGCTCGTCGGTGGCGATCTTGTTGCGCTGCACCTCGCGCTGGGCCGAGATGCTCGCGACCTGCGCGTCGCGCTTCACGCGCTCGATCTCGCTCGCGCCGAGCGACTCGATGTAGCCGTTCTTGTCGGTGATGCCCTGGATCTGGAACGAGTCCAGGATGAGGCCCTGCGCCTCGAGGTCGCCCTTGATGTTCTCGGCGATCTGGTCGGACAGCTGTTGGCGATCCCGCATCAGCTGCTCCACGGTGAGCATCGCGACCACACCGCGCAGCGAGCCCTCGAGCTGCTCGCGCGTGAACTGCTCGATCGCGTTGTCCTGCGAGGCGAAGCGCTCGGCCGCGCGACGCACCTGCTCGGGCTCCGAGCCGATCTTGAACAGCGCGACGCCCGTGACGTCGACCGTGACGCCGTTGGACGACTGCGCGGTCGGCTCCACGTTGATCTGACGCGCGCGCAGCGAGATCAGCTCGGCGCGCTGCGTGATCGGGTTGACGATCGCTCCGCCGCCGGTGACCACCGTGATCCGCGACGACGTGCCGTCCTCGCCGCGCTGGTTCTTTCCGACGATCACGAGCGCCTCGTCGGCCTTGGCGATCCGGTACCAGGCGCGGAACAGCAGCATCACGATCAGCGCCAGGACGATGACGCCGACCAGGATCGGGCCGACCAGGAAGAGGAGGGAGATGGGATCCACGGGTGCTCCGTTTTCGGTCTCGCGAGCGGCCCCCTGCGCGCTCGCATGCCCGCTCAACATAGCGACACGCGCGGCCGGGCGCATCCGCCCTGGGAGGGACCTCCGGGTAGCACCCGCGCGGGGAGGCAGCCGGGCGAACTGGGCTAGGCTTTTGAGGCGTACGCGTGAGGCGCACATCGGTGCGCGAACACGAGGACGGGTGCCGCTCCAGCGGTGCCCGGGCTACGAATTTCACCGATGAAAGAAGGCGAATCGGCCGTGTCGAGCCAGGGAACGGGCACCGGAACTGCGAACGAGGGAGAGTTCGGGGCCAATCAGTGGCTCGTGGATGAGCTCTACGAGCAGTTCACGGCCGACAGGAACTCGGTGGACAAGGAGTGGTGGCCGGTCCTCGAGGCCTACCACGCGGGGCGCTCGGGTGAGCCCGCGCCGGACGCGGCAGCGGTCGCCGGACCCGCACAGGCCGCCGTCGGCGCCGCCGCGGCCCCGGCACCCGCCCCGCAGGATTCGCACCCCATGACCGCGCCGATCCCCGTCGTCGCCCAGCAGCCGGTCGCCCGCACCACGGCGAAGCCGGCCAAGCCCGCGCCCATCCCCGCTGATGCGCCGCAGAAGTCCACCGCGCCGGCCGGGTCCGGTGAGGCGAAGGTCGACGAAGACGTCGTGACCGTCCTGCGCGGCATGCCCAAGACGCTCGCCAAGAACATGGACGAGTCGCTCACGGTACCGACCGCGACGAGCGTGCGCACCATCCCGGCGAAGCTGATGATCGACAACCGCATCGTCATCAACAACCACATGTCGCGCACGCGCGGCGGCAAGGTGAGCTTCACGCACCTGATCGGCTGGGCGCTGATCCAGGCGCTCAAGGAGTTCCCGAGCCAGAACGTGTTCTACGCCGAGATCGACGGCAAGCCCTCGGTCGTGGCCCCCGCGCACGTCAACCTCGGCATCGCGATCGACCTGCCCAAGCCCGATGGCACGCGCGCCCTGATGGTGCCGAGCATCAAGAACGCCGACACGCTGTCGTTCACCGAGTACCTCGCCTCGTACGAGGACCTCGTCAAGCGCGCGCGCGGCAACAAGCTCACGGCCGGCGACTTCGCGGGCACGACCGTCTCGCTCACCAACCCGGGCGGCATCGGCACCGTGCACTCGGTGCCGCGCCTGATGAAGGGCCAGGGCTGCATCATCGGCGCCGGCGCCCTCGACTACCCGGCGGAGTTCCAGGGAGCGAGCCAGAAGACGCTGAACGAGTTCGCGATCGGCAAGACGATCACGCTCACGAGCACGTACGACCATCGCGTCATCCAGGGCGCGGGATCCGGTGAGTTCCTGAAGAAGGTGCACGAGCTGCTGATCGGGCAGCGCGGCTTCTACGAAGGCATCTTCGCGGCCCTGCGCATCCCGTACGCCCCGATCCAGTGGAATGCCGACGTCCAGGTCGACCTCGCGGAGCGCGTCGACAAGACCGCGCGGGTGCAGGAGCTCATCAACAGCTACCGCGTGCGCGGCCACCTGATGGCCGACGTCGACCCGCTGGAGTACGTGCAGCGCCTGCACCACGACCTCGAGATCGAGTCGCACGGCCTGACGTTCTGGGACCTCGAGCGCGAGTTCGTCACGGGCGGCTTCGGCGGCAAGCGCACGATGAAGCTGCGCGACATCCTGGGCGTCCTGCGCGACTCGTACTGCCGCACGACCGGCATCGAGTACATGCACATCCACGACCACGAGCAGCGCGAGTGGTTCCAGCAGAAGCTGGAGCAGAAGTACACCAAGCCCGATCACGACGACCAGCTGCGCATCCTGCGCAAGCTGAACGAGGCCGAGGCGTTCGAGACCTTCCTGCAGACCAAGTACGTCGGCCAGAAGCGCTTCTCGCTCGAGGGCGGCGAGTCGCTCATCCCGCTGCTCGACCGCATCCTCGAGGGCGCTGCCGAGGCGGGCCTCGACGGCGCCGCGATCGGCATGGCCCACCGCGGCCGCCTGAACGTGCTGACGAACATCGCGGGCAAGACCTACGGCCAGGTGTTCCAGGAGTTCGAGGGCGCACTGCCCGGCAACAAGCGCGGCTCGGGCGATGTGAAGTACCACCTCGGCACCGAGGGTCGCTTCGTCGCCGAGAGCGGCGCCGAGCTCGACGTCTACCTGGCGGCGAACCCGTCGCACCTCGAGACGGTCGACGGCGTGCTCGAGGGCATCGTGCGCGCCAAGCAGGACCGCAAGCCGGTCGGCTCGTTCACGTGGCTGCCGATCCTCGTGCACGGCGACGCGGCGTTCGCGGGCCAGGGAGTCGTGGCCGAGACGCTCCAGATGTCGCAGCTGCGCGGCTACCGCACGGGCGGCACGGTGCACGTCATCGTCAACAACCAGGTCGGCTTCACGACCCTCCCGCAGGACGCCCGCACGTCGGTGTACGCGTCGGATGTCGCCAAGACCATCCAGGCGCCGATCTTCCACGTCAACGGCGACGACCCCGAGGCCGTCGCGCGCGTGGCCGAGCTCGCGTTCGAGTACCGCGAGCGCTTCCACCGCGACGTCGTCGTGGACCTCGTCTGCTACCGCCGCCGCGGTCACAACGAGGGCGACGACCCGTCGATGACGCAGCCGCTCATGACGAACCTCATCGAGGCGAAGCGCTCGACGCGCCGCCTGTACACCGAGGCGCTCGTCGGTCGCGGCGACATCACCGAGGAGGAGTACGAGCAGGCCAAGCGCGACTTCCAGGACCGCCTGGAGATCGCGTTCGCCGAGACGCACGCCGCCGAGACGGGGTCGAACCCGGTCGTCGACCCCTCCGGTCAGTTCGAGGCGGAGCCCCAGGGCGAGCCCGACACGACGGGCGTGCCGACCGAGGTCATCCACCAGATCGGCGACGCGCACGCCAACAAGCCCGAGGGCTTCACGGTGCACAGCAAGCTGCAGCAGCTGCTCGACAAGCGCGT
>NZ_JAPSJA010000194.1 GCF_031178525.1 Microbacterium sp. | reverse complement strand
CGGCAGCGCGCCGCCCGTCCCCTGCCGTCGATCGAGCAGGTCCGGCATTCGGTCGACGCCGCCGACCACGCGATCGCCGTCGCGAACAGCGTGATCTCGGGCCACCGCGGCTACATCGGCGCCGACGCGCGCACGCGGCTGGCGGAGGCGCAGCGGCTGCGCGCAGAGGTCTCCGCCCTGGTCGTGCCGGAGGATTCCCGCGAGCAGGCGCTCGCGCTGGCACGCCGCGTGCAGCAGCTCGCGAACGAGGCGCTGCAGGCCGCGCAGCGCGACATCGACTCGGGTCGTCCCGACGGCGACGACTGGGGCGGCAGCGGCTGGGGTGGCGGACGCCGCGGACGCGGTTACGGCGGCGGCGGCGACCTCCTGGGTCCCGTGGTCGGCGGCCTGCTGCTCGGCGGGCTGATGGGCGACTTCTTCGACTGAGCCGCCCGGCGGCACGCGAAAGGGGATCCGGTCCGACATCGGACCGGACCCCCTTCGTTCCCCTCTTCGTCCGGGTGGCTAGGAGGCGAGCTGCTCCGACTCGGGCGGCGCCGTGGCGGTGAGGGAGATCACGCCGTAGTCCCAGCCGCGACGCCGGTAGACCACGCTCGGGTGGTCGGTGCGCGCGTCGATGAACAGGAAGAAGTCGTGACCGACGAGCTCCATGCGGTCCACCGCCTCCTCGACCGTCATCCACTCGGGATCGAACGTCTTGGTGCGGATGACGACGGGGCTGTACTCCTCTTCCTCCTCGCCCTCCGCGACGACGGGCACCTCGCCCGTCGCCACCGCGCGCAGCACGTCGGCGGTCGCGGGCTCGACGTCGATGCCCTCGAGCGATCCTGAGCCCTTCTCGTAGTGCGCCCCGCGCGGATGCAGGCGGCCGGTGACGCGCTTGTCCTTCGCACGCCGCAGCTGTTCGGCGAGCTTGTCGAGCGCGATGTCGAGCGCCGCGAACTTGTCTCCCGCGCACGCCTCCGCGCGCACCACGGGACCCTTGCCGATCACCGTGAGCTCGACGACGTCGTCCTCCATGCGGCCGTTGCGATGGCTCTGGTGAGTGACCTTGACCTCGAGCCGCAGCGCTCGTGGCGCGAGACCCGCGATGCGGGCGCTCTTCTCCTCGACCACGGATCGGAAACGGTCGGTGATCCCCACGCCGACTCCAGAGATGTTCGTTTCCATCGTGCCTCCCGTTTCAAGTGAGACCTCTCGGTCCGCACAGTCTCCGGCACCTCGTCCGGATGAGCGGACCTCGGTCGTGTTCCCCCGGGCGGGCCCGGGGCTGTGATGCCCTACCGTAGACCCGCTCGCGGCGCGTGTCACGCACAACTCGGCCTTTCGTCGGAACCCGTCCGGCCCGTTCCGATATGCCGCAGCGGCGTGTCGGCGACGACCGCCGCGGCCACGACGCGGGCGCCCGCCGCCTCCAGCGCCCTGCGGGCCTCGGCGAGCGTCGCGCCCGTCGTCAGGACGTCGTCGACGAGCACGACGGCGAGCCCCGAGGCTCCCGCGCGAGCCCGCATGCTGCCCGCGACATTGCTCGCACGCTCGCCTCGCCCGAGGGCGCGCTGATCGCCCGTGACACGGGTCACGGCGAGCAGGCGGGCGGGCCGGATGCCCGCGCGGCGGGCGACGAGGTCGGGCACGCGATAGCCGCGGCGTCGCATCGCGGCGGGCGACGTCGGCACCGGGACGACCACGACGGGCCGCCTCGCGCCGGCGACGGCCGCCCGCAGCGACTCGCGCAGCGCGGGCGCGAGCGCCCGGGCGACGTCCGTGCGGCCGCGCTCCTTCAGCGCACGCAGCGCGCGGGCGGCCTGCCCGTCGAACACGAGGCCGCTCCACGCGATGAGCCCGCCCAGGTCTCGGCATCGCGGTGCCGGTCGCAGCGCGACGCGACACGGATCGCACAGCGCGACGCCGTGGAGTCCGCATCCCGCACAGGCGACGGGGAGCAGCAGCGCGAGAGCCTGCGCGCATGCCGCGCGCATCGCGCGGGGGAGGTCATCCATCCGGCCAGGATCGTGCTTCCCGGCCGCACGGACCGCTCCCCTATTCCACCGCGTATCGCGATGCGGCGCGATCGGCCGTGTGGACGAGGTTGCCGCCCTGCTGCGCCGCCGTGCGCGGCCTCAGTCCGCGCCCTGCGGCGTTCCCATCTGCGTCGCGAGCACCGACACCTCCGCGCCGGTCTGCTGCCAGGACGAGCCGCGGCGCACGTAGAGCAGGCCGTCGGCGCCTCGCAGGCGCACGGCCGAGTCCGCGGTGCCGTACTCGATCGTGGTGGTGTCCGTCGGGGCGACCGACCGCTCCGAGGGTCCGCCGACCTGCTGCTCGACCACGTACCAGGTGTCGTCCTCGCCCGTCACGATGCCGATGCGCGTGTCCTCGATCCACGCGATCGAGACGCCCGGGTGGGGAAGCACGGTCGTGCGCGTCGCCTCGCTGAGGCCCGTGGGTCGGCCCGTGCGGTCGCGCCGCACGCTCGCGACCACCGCGACATGCTGCCCGCCGCTCGTGACCAGCGCCGCGACGCGCGTGCCGTCGCGCGACATCGCCATCTCGCGCACACTCGTCGCGTCCCCCAGCCCGCCCGTGATGGGGATCGGCTCGAGATCGGGGTCCCACGCGCGGATGGCGGTCGGGTCGTCCTCCGGCGCGGTCCAGACGTACCCGAACGGGTCGATCATGGGCGGGATCAGGTCGTCACGCTCGGCGTCGACCTGATCGGGGCTCTCCGCGGTGACGCGGTAGACGATGCCTGTCGACTGCCGCACGGCGGCGGTCTGCTGGTCGGGCGCGACCGCGATGACGTTGATGGTGCCCGCCATGTCCTCGATCACGTCGCTCAGGCCGTCGATCGGGGTCAGGTCGCCGCCGGAGAGCAGACCGAACTCGCCGGAACGCAGCACGAGCGGGCGCGAGTCGGGGCGCGTCTGCGCCGTCGGCACCGGCTCGACGTCCACGACCGAATCCGGCTGCTCCGCGATCGTCAGGCGCACGTCCCGCACGTCGGCGTTCGCCAGGCTCTGCGTCAGCTGCGTCATCATCCGGCCGAGCGCGGTGGCGTCTGCCCCCGCGGCGACGGCGTTCAGCCCCACGTGCGCGACGCCGTCGGTGTCCACCGGCACGGCATCCGGGTCGAGTTTGATGTCCTGCCCGAACGCGCTCGCCACCGACCCCGAGAGCCACGCGCTGGGGGCCCCGTTCACGAGCTCGCGCACGACGTACGTCGCCGTGTTGCCACTCGCGGGGAACCACCGCACATCCGGCACGAGGTAGGTCCACGTGGGGTCGAAGTACTGCAGCGCATGGTCGCTGTAGACGTCGGGGAACTGCTGCTGGTCGAGGACGATGCCCTCGGGCGCCTCGACGATGCGCCATTCGCCGTCGTCGCGCTGCGCGAGGCGGAAGCTCAGCTCGATCGGCCCCGACGACGACGTGGCGTACGAGCCGTGCTCGTCGACCGTCGCGGTGGGGGTGACGGTGAGGGTCACGCGCCCCGCCTCCTCGTCGACCTGCAGCTCGCGCGCATCGGCCGCGTCGACGATCACACCGGCCTCGGGCCGCCACGAGCCGGCGAAGTCGCCGCCGAGGAACAGCCGCGCGGTCTCCCAGCCGTCGAGCGGCGAGATCGCCGCCTCGATGAAGCCGTTCACGATCTGCTCGGGGGTCGCGCCCCGAGTCGGCGCCACCGCGTAGTACTGCGCGGGCGGCTCGTCGGGCGCTGCTCCCGGCTCGAGGCCCGGGAAGACCTCGCCGGACGTCGGCAGCCCCGTGCAGCCCGTGAGGGCGAGGATGAGTGCGATCAGCACCGCGCCCACGCGGACGCGGCCGTGCGCGGCCGGACGGCTCATCGCACGTCCCCCTTCTCCGAGCGGTGCGGCGCGACGCCGTCCATGTCGCGCAGGTCGCGCACCTCGCCGACGTCGATCAGGTCGCCGGTCTCCGCCACGTCGAGCGTGAGGATCGGCTGCGTCACGCCGAACGCGGCGTGCAGCGTCTCCTCCGTCGGATCGAGCGGCACGGGCGATTCGAGGTCGGCGGGCTGGGCGGCGTCGACCGGCTGGCGGGGCAGCGTCAGCACGAAGTTCGTGCCGCGGCCCAGCTGCGACCACACCGCCAGCGTGCCCCCGTGCAGCCGCGCGTCGCCCAGCGCGATCGACAGCCCGAGGCCCGTGCCGCCCAGCGTGCGCTTGCGCGACGGATCCGCACGCCAGAACCGGTCGAACACGCGCTCGACATCGTCCGGCGACATCCCCATGCCGTAGTCGCGCACGCCTACCGCCACGGCCTGCGGGTTGCTGTCGACCGTGATCACGATCGGACGGCCCTCGCCGTGCTCGATCGCATTGCCGAGCAGATTGCGCAGGATGCGGCGCACGCGGCGCGGATCCATGTCGACCGGCGAGTATCCGCCCGGCGCGACGAGGCGCAGCTCTGTGCCGTGCTGCTCGGCGACCTGACGCATCGACTCGAGCACGTCCTC
>NZ_JAPSJA010000028.1 GCF_031178525.1 Microbacterium sp. | reverse complement strand
CCTCGGACAGATCCGGGCTCACGGTGACGCGGAACGACTGGGCGTCCCCGCCGACGCGGGCGAGCGCCTCCATGATCGGCTCGCGCAGCCGCTTCGTGATCTGCGCGGCGGTCAGGTCATTGGGAACCGCGAGATAGAGCGTGCCGCCCATCACGCCCTCCGCGACGACCAGGCTGAGGAAGCCCTTCATGGGCGGCGTGACGCGCGGGTCGTGCTCGAGCTCGCCGAGCACGGATCGCCAGGCGGGAACCTCCGGGAACTGCTGCGCCGGAGGAACGTCGTCTGGAGTGGTCATGGGCCCCCCTCGTGAAGTCCGAGCCATCCACAGGGCATCCTCTCGGGTGAGGGTGGCGCCGCGCCATCATGCGCATCGGCCTGTGGATAACTGGTGCCACGCTAGTCACCGAGGGAGCCGACAGCAAACCCTGTCGCGCTGGTTCGGACGCCGTGAACGCGTGTTCCTCCACACCCGAGCGCCGGGCTGTGGAGATACTGTCAGGTTGCCGCGCCGGTTTGCGCGAATCACAGGGCCGGACGTAACCTAAGTCGGTTGACTTATGCCTTCGCGGCATTCCCGTACCGTCTACGTCCCCGGCAGCATCCATCCCGGTGACACCTTCTCCGGAGTGATCCCATGAGCAAGCGCACCTTCCAGCCCAACAACCGTCGTCGCGCCAAGAAGCACGGCTTCCGCGCCCGCATGCGCACGCGTGCCGGCCGCGCGATCCTCGCCGCTCGTCGCGGCAAGGGCCGCACCGAGCTGTCGGCGTAACGCCGCCGCTCTGCCACGGACCGTGCTCGCGCGGCCGAGACGCCTGACCCGCGGCGACGACTATCGGTTCGTCGTCCGCAGGGGCGCTCGGTGCGCGGGTGCGAACACGGTGACCCACGTGATCATGACAGCCGAACCGCGCGCCGCGCGGTTCGGCTTCATCGTGAGCAAGGCCGTCGGCAACGCCGTGACGCGCAACACCGTGCGGCGGCGGCTCAAGGCCGTGTGCGCTGAGGCGCTGCCGGAGGTCCGCGAGGGCGCCGACGTGGTGATCCGTGCTCTGCCCTCGGCGGCGACCGCCTCGTTCCAGGATCTGCGCGCCGAAGTGAAGCGATGTCTCGCGCGGAGGGCTGCGGCAGGCGATGCTCGGAGCGAGCGGAGCCCGTCCCGATGAGCGTGCTGCCGGCGTCGGCCCGCGGAACGGGACATCTGCATGCGGCGGATGCGCTCGCGGCCGTGCCGCTGCTGCCCCGCAACGCGGGGCTCGCCCTCCTGCACGGCTACAGGGCCGTGATCTCTCCGCTGTACGGCGAGGTGTGCCGCTACTACCCGTCGTGCTCGGCGTATGCCGTCACGGCGGTGCAGCAGCACGGACTCGCGAAGGGCTCGGTGCTCGCGGCGGCGCGCATCGCCCGATGCCACCCCTGGGCGGCCGGCGGGCAGGACGACGTGCGTCCGCATCCGGCCTTCCGCTACGACCTCACTCCCCACGGCTTCGTCGTGCCCTGTCGAAAGGACTGATCCTTCGTGGATTTCTTCGGAACGATCCTCTGGCCCCTGAAGTGGGCCGTGGAGGCCATCCTGGTGGCCTGGCACTGGCTGTTCACGTCCGTCGGCCTGCCCGCGGCCGGCGGCATCACGTGGATGCTGTCGCTGATGGGCGTCGTGATCGTGGTGCGTTCGGCGCTGATCCCGCTGTTCGTGCGGCAGATCAAGAGCCAGCGCGCCATGATGGAGCTCGCTCCGCAGATCCGGAAGATCCAGGAGCGCTACAAGGGCAAGCGCGACCAGCTCTCTCGTGAGGCCATGAGCCGCGAGACGATGGACCTGTACAAGAGGCACGGCTCCAGCCCGCTCAGCGGCTGCTGGCCCCTGCTTGTGCAGATGCCCATCTTCTTCTCGATGTACTACACGCTGTCCGACGTGAAGCTGCATGCAGCCGCCGGACGCGGTGGTGTGGGTCTGCTCAACGCCGAGCTGACGCAGCAGTTCAACGACGCCAAGCTTTTCGAGATCGCGCCGTTCCATCAGACACTGGGCGACGCGTGGGCCGCGGGGTCGACGGCGACGATCATCATCCTCGCCGTCCTCGTGGTGCTGATGATCGCGTCGCAGTTCTACACGCAGCTGCAGATCATCTCGAAGAACCTCTCCCCCGAGGCCAAGACCGGCCAGGCCTACCAGATGCAGCGCATCATGCTCTGGGTCCTCCCGCTCGGCTTCATCTTCTCGGGCGTCTTCTTCCCGCTGGGCCTGGTGCTGTACTGGTTCTTCAGCAACCTGTGGACGATGGCGCAGCAGTTCGTGATCATCCGCGAGCTGCCGACGCCCGGCTCGGAGGCCGCCAAGGCGCGCGAGGAGCGCCTCGCGCGCCGCGGAAAGGCGCTGAACTCGCAGGGCAAGGTCGTGCCGATGGCCGAGTACGAGGCCGAGCAGCGTCGCCTGCTCGAGGAGTCCGAGAAGCGCAAGGCGCAGCAGCCCAAGCGTCAGCAGCCGATGGGCAAGCAGCGCGCGAAGAAGCAGTCGCAGCGGACGGATGGGTCGAACGGACCGTCGAAGGACGACGGCGCCGCAGGCGCGCCGGTCAAGTAACCCAGCCTGATCTGGCCTTTGTTTCTCATCACACCGCAAGGACACGCACATGACCACCACTGACGTCACCGGTGACACGCCCACCGTGGCCGAGCTCGAGGCAGAAGGGGACATCGCCGCCGACTACGTCGAGGGCCTGCTCGACATCGCTGACATCGACGGCGACCTGACGCTGGACGTCAAGCAGGGTCGCGCGTACGTGTCGGTCGAGTCGGACGACGAGTCGCTGTCGGTGCTGGCGAACCCCGACACCGTGCAGGCGCTGCAGGAGCTCGCGCGCCTCGCGGTGCAGGCGAAGACGGGACGCTTCTCGCGCCTGATCCTGGACGTCGGCGGATCGCGCGACGCGCGTCAGCGGCAGCTCGAGAAGCTCGTCGACGCGGCGGTGGCGCGTCTCGACGAGGGTGCTTCGCAGGCGTCTCTGCCCGCGATGTCGAGCTACGAGCGCAAGCTCGTGCACGACATCGTCGCGGAGCGCGGGCTGGCGTCGGAGTCGTACGGCGAGGGCGCCGACCGCCACACCGTCATCCGCCGGGGCTGAGCATGGAGGGCCTCGAGCCGGAGCCCGCGGCAGCCGTCGATCTCTTCGGAGACCGCATTCCCCTCGCGCGGCAGTTCACTGCCGCGCTCGCGGAGCAGGGCGAGGAGCGCGGGCTGATCGGCCCGCTCGAGGTGCCGCGTCTGTGGACGAGGCACATCCTGAACAGTGCGATCGCCGCTCCCCTGTTCCCGTCCGGCGGGCTCGTGGGTGATGTGGGGTCGGGCGCGGGGCTGCCGGGCCTGGTGCTCGCAATCGCGCGGCCGGATGTCCGGTTCGTGCTCATCGAGCCCATGGAGCGACGGGTGACCTGGCTCGAGGAGCAGGTGGCGGCCCTCGGGCTCGAGAACGTCGAGGTGCTGCGCGCGCGGGCCGAGGACGCGGGCCGCTACGAGGGGATGCTCGACGCCGTCACGGCGCGAGCGGTGAGTGCGCTGCGCACTCTGATCCCCTGGGTCGCTCCTCTGGCGCGCGATGGCGGCGAGCTGATCCTGCTCAAGGGCATGGGTGCTCCGGCCGAGATCGACGCCGCGCAGAAGGCCATTCGCAAGTACAAGCTCTCCGAGGTGCGCGTCGATGTGCTGGGCGAGGGAATCCTTGCCGAGGAGACGCGCGTCGTCCGGGCGGTCGTCCGCGGCTGAGGCCGTCGCCGGTCGATGTTTTACGTGAAACACCGACCGGGGCGAACTGCGTGGTAGTCGATGCTGCCGGTGGCGATTCGGGGGCGCGCATGCAGGTGCCGCTTTCAGACACTCGTCGCGCGGGCGCGAGGGACGACGGTCGCCCGTGGACGCAGCGGATCACGGCCGCGATGTCGTCCCGCCCTGTGCGGGACACGTCCGGCCTGGGTGTCCCAAGGTGCCGCATGCGCGTCGCGGCGTCCCTTCGATGCGGCTCGCGGGAAGGCGAGCTCGCTGACCCGCGAGTGGTCCATCCGATGGTGGCGCCACGCGTGTCGCAACGCGGCGCGTCCTAACGCGCGCGACCGACTGGCCG
Source organism: Microbacterium sp. (assembly GCF_031178525.1). Lineage (GTDB taxonomy): Bacteria > Actinomycetota > Actinomycetes > Actinomycetales > Microbacteriaceae > Microbacterium. The sequence goes on along the minus strand of NZ_JAPSJA010000028.1, from coordinate 13,105 downwards.
CGGACGGTGACGAGCGCTCGGGAGCATCAATCACGGGCGGAGCGTCCGGGCGGTTTCGACGCGCACGAGCACGTGTTTCACGTGAAACATCGCTCAGCCGTCCCTGCGTGTCGCGTGCCGGAGAGCGCCCAGCGTGCCGACGTACCGCGTTGTTTCACGTGAAACGCCCGAGCGGCACCCGTTCTGGCGGCTGTATCGCACGAGGGTGGCAGATCCAGCAACGGCGGTACGCGCGAGCGGGGTATGCGACGCTCGTCGCCATCGCGCCGAGCAAGGGGTGACGTGTCGAACCTGTGCGATGTCGGCGCGGATGTGACCTCGGCATGTGCACGCGAGGAGCGGAACGCGATCGCCGGACCGGTGGTTACGCAGGGCTGCACCCGGGCGTCGGGGCGTCCGTCGGGGCGAGGATCGGGGTCGGTGTCGGTCCCGATGTCTGCGGTGCCGGCTTCGGCAGTGCAGCGGCTCCCCCACGGGACGCCGATCCCGCAACTTCTCCGCCGATGAGGTGGACCACGACCCACGCACGGGGGGTGGGGGGGTGGTGAACCTCTCGCGATTCTCCGACGACGGCGCGGAGGGTCGCGTGACAGACGGTCGCCCTCGCCGGGTGGCGGACGCGTCTGCGGGAGTCGAGGGCGCGGACCCACTCCCGTGCCGAAACTCAGCGCTTCTCACGGAGGGGAGGTGGCCACGTCTGCGTCGCGTTGCGCGACGTCCGCGCTCATCGGCCGCCGAGACGTGCCGGTCACGGCCGGCAGGGTCTGAGCCCTCCCCCGGAGCGCACGGATCTCGTACCCTCCGCGACCTGCGCGATCTGCGGGATCTGCGTGGTCCGCCCGTCACCACTCACAGCTTGTCGCGCTTCGCCCGGAACCGGGCGGGGCACGCCTCATGCGCGGCGACCTCGACAGTGCGCTCGAGCTGCTGCTCGACACCATGTCACCCCAGCTCCTCCGCTGCGCGCGACGTGGCGTTCCTCTTCGTGCCTCGTCTCCGGCCCCGGGGCGGCGGACACGGCGCGCATCGTGACGACCGGCTCAGTGGGCATTCCGGCAGAGTCGGGCAACGCCGGGGAACGGGGGACGGCCGGGATCGGGGGGACGTCCCCGGCGAGGCGTGCGCGGCGTCCGGACGCCGGTCGCACGCTCCGGCGTGGCGGATGCCTCATGTGGGGAGTCGACGTTTCACGTGAAACGTCGACCGCGTTCGGGACGCACGGTGAGCCGCGAAGAGGTCGGCCGTTTGTCGCGGTGTGGCCGTAAGCGTGCCCGTCGCCGCGACCCGGAGTGCGCGTCGGGGTTCCGGCGTCGGGTGATGTCGATGTGGGCGGTTAGAGTGGGAGAGGCCAATCGCTCGCGAAGGGAAGAGTGTTTCACGTGAAACAGTCCGAGAAGGCGGCGTCGTTCGCACTCCCTGACGACACCCCTCTCGCTCGCGAGCTAGCCGACCTGTCGGCCCGTCGTCGAGCGCTCGAGGGCGTCGAGGTGCAGTTCCCCGGACGCACCCGGATCATGACGATCTCGAACCAGAAGGGCGGCGTCGGAAAGACCACGACCACGGTCAACATCGCCGCGGCGTTCGCGTCCCTGGGTGGTCGCGTCCTCGTCATCGACCTCGACCCGCAGGGGAACGCGTCGACGGCTCTCGGCATTCCGCACAGCGCCGACACCCCGAGCATCTATGACGTGCTGATCGATGGCTTCCCGCTGTCCGACGTCGTGCAGACGAGTCCGGAGTCGGAGACGCTCTTCTGCGCGCCGAGCAACATCCACCTCGCCGGCGCCGAGATCGAGCTCGTCACCCAGGTGGCGCGCGAGCAGCGGCTCAAGACCGCGATCGACGACTACGTGCGCGAGCAGGAAACGCCTCTCGACTTCATCCTGATCGACTGTCCGCCGTCGCTCGGTCTGCTGACGATCAACGCCTTCACCGCCGCCGAGGAGGTCTTCCTCCCCATCCAGTGCGAGTACTACGCGCTCGAGGGGCTGAGCCAGCTGCTCGGCAACGTGAAGATGATCCAGAAGCACCTGAACCCGCGGCTGCATCTGTCGACCATCCTGCTGACGATGTACGACGGGCGGACGAAGCTGGCCCAGCAGGTCGCGGACGAGGTGCGCAGTCACTTCGAGACCGAGGTGCTGCGCACCATGATTCCCCGATCAGTGCGGATTTCCGAGGCGCCGAGCTTCGGGCAGACAGTGATCGCATATGACGGCAACTCGGCAGGCGCCATCGCGTATCGCGAGGCCGCCGTCGAGATCGTGCGGCGCGGACAGGATGACGCGGCCGCCGAAACGGGAGAGGAAGCCTGATGGCGAAGCGAACGGGACTGGGACGGGGTATCGGCGCGCTGATCCCCACGGCGGAGTCGGGTGAGGCGCGCCCCGTGGACGTCTTCTTCCCCGGCGCTCCGACCAAGAAGGCCGTCGAGGCCGCGGAGCGGGCGATGACGCAGACGACCGCGGAGGACGACGACCTGGTGGCGGTGCCCGGGGCTCGCCTCGTGCACATCGACCCGCACAGCATCGTCCCCAACCCGCGGCAGCCGCGCACGCACTTCGACCCGGAGGACCTGGCCGAGCTCGTGCACAGCGTGCGCGAGTTCGGTGTCCTGCAGCCTGTCGTCGTGCGCGACAAGGGTGACGGCACATATGAGCTGATCATGGGTGAGCGCCGAACGCGCGCGTCGCGCGAAGCCGGCCTGACCGAGATTCCCGCCGTCGTCCGCGATACCTCGGACGAGAACCTCCTGCGCGACGCGCTCCTCGAGAACCTTCACCGGTCGGAGCTCAACCCGCTGGAAGAGGCATCCGCCTATCAGCAGCTGCTGGACGACTTCGGCATCACGCAGGACGAGCTCGCGAAGCGGATCGGCCGGTCGCGTCCGCAGATCAGCAACACCATCCGTCTGCTTCGCCTGCCCGTGCCCGTGCAGCAGCGCGTTGCGGCCGGTGTCCTGAGCGCCGGTCACGCGCGCGCCGTCTTGTCGCTCGACGACGCCGAGGCGATGCAGCGACTGTCTGACAAGATCGTGAATGAGGATCTGTCGGTGCGTGCCGCGGAAGCCGCCGCGAAGACGGTCGCGGCCGAGTCGGCTCCGCGCTCGCCCAAGCCGCAGCCGGGCGCGCGGCGGGCGTTCCTCAACGACGTCGCCGACCGGCTGGGCGACCGCCTCAACACCAAGGTGAAGATCGACCTGACCTCGCGCAAGGGCCAGATCAAGATCGACTTCGCCACGATCCAGGACCTGAACCGCATCCTCGCCGACCTGGGCGAGGAGGGCTACGGGAACTGACACCGACCGATACGGCAGGCGCCCACCGCCGTCAAGGGGGTGGGGACGGTCGGCAGCTCTCCTTAGCGTGGAGGTATACATCAACACGCTAGGAGGACTTCGTGAGCGACACTCAAGCACAGGACCCGCGTGAGCCCTCGGGGAGCTTCCCCGAGCAGGAGCAGCCCGATCAGCCCGGGCTGACCGACGAGATGGCCCCCACGCCAGACCATGGCGAGAACGACTGGGTCGGCCGCGGGCGGCTCGAGGGCCGGAAGGCGCTCATCACGGGCGGCGACTCCGGCATCGGACGCGCCGTGGCCATCGCCTACGCACGCGAGGGTGCCGACGTGGCGATCGTGTATCTGCCCGAGGAGGAGCAGGACGCGCAGGACACCCAGCGTCAGGTGACCGAGGCCGGCCGGAAGTGCGTGCTGCTTCCCGCCGACCTCACCGAGGAGCAGGCGTGCGTGGACGTCGTCGCCCAGGCGCGCGAGCAGCTCGGCGGTCTGGACATCCTCATTCCGAATGCGGCATATCAGCGCCAGCGCGAGGGCGTGGACACTCTGCAGGCGTCCGAGATCGAGAAGACGTTCCACACCAACCTCGTCTCCCCCCTGCTTCTCGCGCGCGAAGCCGTCCCGCACATGGCGCCGGGGGCATCGATCATCGTCACCACGTCGATCCAGGCATCTCAGCCGTCCTCCGGGCTGCTCGACTACGCCATGACCAAGGCGGCCCTTGTCGCCTACACCCAGGCGCTCGCGGAGGAGCTCGGGCCGAAGGGCATCCGCGTGAATGCGGTCGCGCCGGGTCCGATCTGGACGCCGCTCATCCCGGCGACGGGCTTCCCCGCCGACAAGGTGAAGGAGTTCGGTCAGGACACGCCGCTCGGCCGAGCGGGCCAGCCCAGCGAGCTCGCGGGCGCCTACGTGTACCTCGCGAGCGATGAGGCGTCGTACACGTCGGGAGCGGTCGTGCCGGTCACGGGCGGAAAGCCGTTCTGACATGCCGAACAGCAGCATCAAGGACGAGGAGCTGTACGAGAAGCTCCGCGACGAGGGAAACTCGAAGGAGAAGGCTGCGCGGATCTCCAACGCGGCCGCGCGGGACGGCCGCGACGAGCTCGGAGAGCGCGGCGGCAACGCCGAGACCTACGAGGACCGCACGGTCGACGAGCTGAAGCAGCGGGCGAAGGACGTCGGCATCGAAGGGTACTCGAAGCTCAAGAAGGATGAACTGATCGACAAGCTCCGCAACCACTAGCCGGAGCGAAGCGACCGCGGGCAGCCCCGCGCCTCACGAGAGGCGCGGGGCTTGTCCACATCCGGATCCCACCCAGCCGCACGCGCGTAGCCTTGATGGGTGAGCGATCCGATCGAACTCCCCCGCCGACGCGCGAGCGTCGAGGTGCTGCGCGCCGAGGCCGCGGATGAACTCGCGACGCTCGTGCACGAGCGGCTCCGTGCGGGTGAGGACCCGTGGGAGTTCATGGAGGACCTGCCGACCGTGGACGAGCTCGTCGTCTTCACCCTGCGCGCCGAGCACATCGAGGCCGACGGAGGCCTGCGTCCCACCGCCGCACGCAATCAGCGCCTGATGCGCCTCATCGCGCAGGAGTACCCGGAGCTGACGAAGGCGGTCTGGCGCCTGATCGGCCAGGAGAACACGCATCGCCGGTGGGATGCCGTCGTCCGCGTGATCGGGCAGTAGCGCTCCCGGCTAGGGTGAGGGCCTGCTCGCCGGCACACATCTCCTGATCATCCTGCTCGTCTGGCTGGTGGTGCTCGCGGTCATCGCGTTCATCCTGTACGCGGTCGTGCGCCTCGCGGTGCTGCATGCGCTGCGCGCCCACAGCGAATGGCTCCGCGGGCAGGTGCCGGGCGAGTCCGGCTCTCCCGCCTCCTGAGTCGCGTCGCCCGTCGGGGCGACCGTCTCGCAAGGACGCCGGAACGACGAAGCCCCCGGACCCGGAGGGCCGAGGGCTTCGTGAGTGCGGAGCGTGTTAATTCAGGAACTCCGCCAGGTCCTGCTCGAGGGCGAACTTCGGCTTGGCGCCGATGATCGTCGTGGCGACCTCGCCGCCCTTGAAGACCTTCATCGCCGGAATCGAGGTGATCTGATACTTCATCGCCAGATCCGGGTTCTCGTCCACGTTGAGCTTGAGGATCGTGATCTTGTCGGGGTTCTCCGACTGGATCTCGTCGAGGACGGGCGCGACCATGCGACACGGGCCGCACCACGCAGCCCAGAAGTCGACGAGCACGGGGCCCTCGGCCTGCAGCACGTCCTGCTCGAAGGTGGCGGAGGTGGTTGCCTTGGCGGTCATGTGTGTCTCCTGTCGTGAAGATCGTTCTCCACCCGCAACACGGGAGGAGCGGAAGTTGTTCCTCAGGCCTGGACCAGCTGATCCTCGGCCGGGGCCGGCTCGCCCGCGTCGCCGCGCGCGGCCAGGTAGTGCTCGGCGTCGAGCGCCGCGACCGTGCCGCTCGCGGCGGCCGTGACGGCCTGGCGATACGTCGGGTCGATCACGTCGCCGGCGGCGAACACGCCCGGGATCGACGTGCGCGAGGTGCGGCCGTCCACCCAGATGGTGCCGTCCTGCGTGAGGTCGAGCTTGTCGTGCACGAGGTGCGTGCGGGGGTCGTTGCCGATCGCGATGAACAGACCCTCGACGGCCAGATCGCGCGCCTCGCCCGTGACGGTGTCGCGCAGCGTCACGCCGGTCACAGCGCTGTCGCCGAGGATGTCCGTGACCTCCGCGTTCCAGACGAACTCGATCTTCTCGTTCGCGAACGCGCGGTCCTGCATGATCTTGGACGCCTTGAGGGCGTCACGGCGGTGGATCACGTAGACCTTAGACGCGAACTTCGTCAGGAAGGTCGCCTCCTCCATCGCCGAATCGCCGCCGCCCACGACCGCGATCGTCTTGTCGCGGAAGAAGAAGCCGTCGCACGTCGCGCACCACGAGACGCCGTAGCCGGAGAGGCGATCCTCGCCCTCGATGCCGAGCTTGCGGTAGGCCGAGCCGGTGGCGAAGATTACGGCCTCGGCCTCCTCGGTCTTGCCGCTGCCGAGCGTGATCCTCTTGACGTCGCCCGCCAGGTCGAGCTCCGTGACGTCGTCATAGGCGATCTCGGCGCCGAACTTCTCGGCCTGCGCCTGCATCTTCGCCATCAGATCCGGGCCCATGATGGCCTCCGGGAAGCCGGGGAAGTTCTCGACCTCGGTCGTGTTCATCAGCTCGCCGCCGACCTCCACGGAGCTGGCGACGACCAAGGGCTTCAGGTTCGCACGCGCGGCGTAGATCGCGGCGGTGAATCCGGCCGGTCCCGATCCGATGATGATGAGCTGTCGCACGTGGGCCTCCTCAGGTCTCTATTACCTGAACACATGCTACGTCCGCCGTATTCCATAGACGATGATCTATGGAATACGGCGGACGGATTGATCAGGCGCGAAGGGCGTCGCGCGCGCCGCGACCCAGCAGCACGCCGAGGCCGATCATGGTGACCGCCAGCACGAAGTGCAGCCAGTTGTCGGCCGTGTTCAGCGGCACGAAGTTCGCCGCGCTGTCGTGCGGGATGAACAGGCCGTACAGCCACAGGAGGGCGTAGACCGCGCCACCCCAGATCAGGTACGCCCGCGACAGGCCGAACGCGCGGGCCGCGACAAGGCCCACGACGCCGTACAGCACGTGGACGATGTTGTGCAGGATCGAGACCTGGAAGATGCCCAGCAGCATCGCTTCCGACGTGTGGCCCGCGAACTGCAGCGATTCGATGTTGGACGTCAGGCCCGGAATGAAGCCGCCGATCCCGACGATGAGGAACACGATCCCGTAGATCAGTGCCACCTTCTGGATCGGAGTCTCGGCATAGGTGCCGTTGCTGCGCCGTGCAGTGCTCATGTCTGTGTGCCTCCCTCCGCGCGGATAACGGGACCGCGCAGACCCTCAGAGAACCAGGATCCGCATCGCGACCGACAGTGGGTTGACGCGGGACGGGTCGAGATGCGTAGGCGCTACCCCGAGAAGAGAGGAAGCACCGACGTAAGGGTCTGCCAGAGCCCGTATGCGAGCGGGATGCCCACCACCAGCCAGGACACGACGAGGCGCGTGGTCTGCGCCCCGGCGCGAGCGGCGGGCGCAGCCGATCCGTTCGCGTTCGTGTCGCTCACCTGGCCACCTCCTGGCTCACCGCCGGCTCAGGAGACGGCTCATGGAATCGCGCGTGGACCGGCCGCACCAGCAGATTCGCGATGAAGCCGATGGCGAGCACGCCGACCATAGTCAGCAGCGCCGGCTGATAGTCGACGGCCTCGAGCTGGCCGGGCCTGCCTCGCGCGTCGAGGAAGCCGTTGATGATGAGCGGCCCCGCGATGCCGGCAGCCGACCACGCGGTCAGCAGCCGACCGTGGATCGCACCCACCTGGAAGGTGCCGAACAGGTCGCGCAGGTACGCGGGGATGGTGGCGAACCCGCCGCCGTAGAACGACAGGATGACGGCGGCCAGCGCGACGAACAGCAGCGTGCTGGCCGCTCCCACGAGTGCCAGCAGCGCGTACAGGACGACGCCCACGCCGAGGTAGACCATGTAGATCGGCTTGCGGCCGATGTAGTCGCTCGTGGAAGACCACACGAACCGGCCGGCCATGTTGAACAGCGACAGCAGCGCGACGAAGCCCGCCGCCGTGGTCGCGGTCACGAGCGAGGACTCCCCCGTGCGGAAGAAGTCCTGGATCATCGGACTGGCCTGCTCGAGGATGCCGATGCCCGCCGTCACGTTGCAGAACAGCACGATCCACAGCAGCCAGAACTGTCGTGTCCTGATCGCGTTGCGAGCGGACACGTGCGCGGTGGTGACGAGAGGCTTCGCCCTCACAGACCCAGGGTCCCATCCGGCGGGCTTCCAGTCCGGCGCAGGCGTGCGCACGTTGAAGACGCCGAGCATCATGACGAGGAAGTAGACGATGCCGAGCGTGAGGAAGAGCAGGGCGACGGCGGATCCGGATGCGACCGACGTCGAGTCGGAGGGGTCGTATGCGGGGTCGTACAGCGCCATCAGCTGCCGTGACAGCGGCGAGGCGACGAGGGCGCCGCCGCCGAAACCCATGATCGCCATGCCGGTCGCGAGCCCCGGGCGATCCGGGAACCACTTGATCAGCGTCGAGACGGGCGAGATGTAGCCGATCCCGAGTCCGATGCCCCCGACGACGCCGTACCCGAGGTACACGAGCCACAGCTGCGAGGTGGAGATGCCGAGCGCCCCGATGAGGAAGCCGGACGCCCAGAAGCAGGCCGACGTGAACATCGCCTTGCGGGGTCCGGCCTTCTCGACCCACGTGCCGAGCACGGCCGCCGAGACGCCCAGCATGACGATGGCGATCGAGAAGACGATCCCGATGGCCGTGAGGGTCGTGTCGAAGTGCGCGACAAGTGCGTTCTTGTAGACGCTCGTCGCATAGGCCTGACCGATGCAGAGGTGGATGGCGAGCGCGGCCGGCGGGATGAGCCACCGGCTGTAGCCGGGTGGTGCGATCGTGTGCTGCCTGTCGAGAAACGACACGGTACTCCCTTGTCCTCGAGCGGTAGGGCGCTCCCTCGCGCCTGGCCGCGATGTCCCGGACGCTAGCGAGCGGCGGTCGACGCTCACAAGGGGGCGCGCCGACCGCGGTCCCATTCACCGGGAGGGCCGCCGTGACGGCAACGGCGCGGAAGAGCGCCGCGGAGGACTCTCAGCGACCGACCAGGCGGCGCACGAGACCCACCGCGGCGCGCAGCTCGGGCGCGCGGAAGACCGCGAGGATCGCGACGTACACGACCAGGGCGACCGCGCCGATGAGGCAGACGCCGACGGCCCCCTGGAACATGCCGGCCGTCATCCAGCCGGTCTCGGCTCCCGCGAGGAGGTAGACGCCCCAGCCCGCGGCGGCGGCCGGGATCGCCGCGAGCGTGAAGCGCGCGAGCGCCCAGAGGTTGCCCGCCATGCCGAGCGAACCCAGGCGGCGATGCAGCAGCCAGCTGGCCAGGATCACCTGCGCGAGGCTCGACAACGACTGCGCCGCCGCGACCGCCGCCGCCAGCAGCTCCTGCGGGACGAACAGCGGCATCAGCAGGGCCAGCCCGATCGCGATCGCCGCCTGGAACACCGTGAAGAAGAACGGCGTACGCGTGTCGCCGTAGGCGTAGAACGTGCGCTGCACGACGAACTGCACGGCGAGCGGCACGAGTCCCGCGAGGAATCCGACCAGGACGGGCGCGAGGGCGACCGCCTGCGCGGGGCCGTTGGTGATGATCCGGGCGGCGGGGACGGCGGCGACGATCACCGCCGTGGCGGCGATCACGACGAGCAGACCGAGCGTGCGCACGGCACGGCCGATGTCGGCCCGCACCTCGTCGTCGCGACCGGCACTCGCATGCTCGCTGAGCTGCGTGAAGTAGGGGGTGCCGATCGACATCACGATGATCGAGTACGGCAGCATGAAGATCAGCCACGCATTGAACCAGGCGGCGGTCGCCGCGTTCTCGCCCGAGGCGCCGGACAGGACGTTCTGCTGCACGCTCGACACCGCGAGCCCGACCAGCAGCATCGCGACCGTCCATCCGGCGAGGTTCCGGATCTCGCCGAGCCCCATGCCCCGCCAGCCGAAGTCGACGCGGATCCGCAGGCCCGTGCGACGCCAGAAGACGAGGAGCAGCACGGTCTGCGTCACGATGCCGAGGGTCGTGAGACCGCCGAGCACGGCGATCATCGCCGCGTCCCAGTATTCGACGTCGTTGCGGTTGCTCCCGAACAGGCTCATGAAGAGGATGAAGCCCGCGATCGAGACGACGTTGTTCGCGATGGGCGCCCATGCGTAGGGGCCGAAGACCCGGCGCGCGTTGAGCGTCTCGCCCAGCAGCGCGAACATGCCGTAGAAGAAGATCTGCGGCAGGCACCACAGCGCGAACGCGGTCGCGAGGGCGTGCTGCGCCGCGTTGAACTTTGCGGCGAACGCCGTCACGAGCAGCGGCGCGCAGAGCATGGCGAGCACGGTCACGCCGAGCAGGATGACGGCTGCGAGCGTGAAGAACTTCGAGATGTAAGCCTGGCCGCCGTCCTCATGGCCGCTCCACTTGACCACCTGGGGCACGATGACGGCCGTCAGGACTCCGGCCGAGATCACCTGGAAGATGTAGTTCGGCAGCTGGTTCGCGATCGCGAAGGCATCCGAGGCGTGACCGATCGAGCCGATCGCGAGCACGAGCACCATTGCGCGCAGCAGACCCGTCACGCGGGAGACGAGCGTGCCTGCGGCGATCATGGCGCTCGCGCGCCCGAGGCTATGCATCCGGGTCCTTCCGGTCGGTTCCGGCCGCGTCCTGGTGCTGCGGATCGGCGGCGTCCTGCGTCTGGGCACCCGACTCGTCCGGCGCCGCGTGCGTGGCATCCGCCGCAGCATCCTGGCCGCGGCGGCGACGCCGCTCGCGGCGCACGGTGCGCACGATGCCGATGCCGATCAGCCCCACCACGAGGACGCCCAGCACGACGATGCCGATCCGCTCCCAGTCCGCCCGCACCGTGACCTCGACCGTCTGGTGCGGGCCGATGTCCGCAAGCGTGGGGCTCTTGAGCGACAGCTCGATGCCGACGTCGCCGCTGCCGACGCGGGCCTCGACGGGCACCTGCACGGCCTGCACGCTGCGCGGCTGGATGGTGACAGGCACCATGTCGGCGACGTCGAGGCGCGGGTCCGTGGGCCGGGCCAGCAGGGTGACCGTCGCGGGGTACGGCAGATCGTTGCGCACCCACACGGGCAGGTTGGCTCCGGCACTGATCAGGTTGACCGGATCGGGGTCCTGGATGCCGACCGCGTTCGCGCGCTCACGGGTGTTCTCGCGGAACTGTCCGAGCACCTCACGCCACTGCGGGCCCCGGCCGTCCCAGCCCACGCCGAGCGCCTGCAGGGCCTCGGCCCGCACGAGCCCGATCAGCGTCTCGGGCTCGTCGAGCACGGTCGCCGTCACGCCCACGCGCTCCTCGGCGTCCGCCAGCTCCGCGAGGAAGTCGACGCGGTCCGCATCCGGCGCCAAGGCGCTGGGCGTGATGCGCGCGGGCTGCGCGTCCAGCAGATCCCGCAGTCGCTGCGGATCGACCGCGGCGCTCAGGCCGACGACGTCCATCGCTTCGCCCAGCTGCACGCCGAGCGGAGTCGTGTCCTCCTCCGCCTCGCCGTCGGCGTCGGCGTCGGCGTCGGCCGAAGTGTCGAGGTACGTCGTGGCATCCGCGCGGTCGAGTGCGACGAGAACGGGCGCGTCGCCGGCCTCGCGGCCCGCGAACCACAGTTCGGCGCTCGCGGTGGCGGCGGCGGCATCCCGCTCGGACTCGGCGTCGGCGCGTGCCACGGTGTCGATGGCGCGCGATGCGGCGACGTCATAGACGAGGGCCGCCCCTCCGCCGGAGGTCGCGCCGGGCGCCGGCACGACGCCTCCGTCGGCGCCCTCGGCGGTCGCGTCCGACGGCGTCAGCGTGACGGCCTCGGGATCCGCGGCGCGCAGGCCCTCGATCACGTCAGAGGTCGCGTTCCCGGGGGAAGGCCAGTAGAGAGATCCTTCGGCGTCGCCGATGTCCAGGAGGTCCTCGAGCGCGAACTCGTCCGCCTCACCGTCGGGCACGTTCGCGGGCGATTCGGTGGGGGTCGGCGACGGACCCGGCGCGGTCTCGCGCTGCAGGTACCCCTCGAGCGTCAGCGGCTGCAGGGGCGCGGCGAGGCCCGCCTGCAGCTGAGCCGCGACATCCGCATCGCCGAACTGCAGGGCGAAGCGGTCGTTCGACAGCAGCATCAGGTCTTCCAGCCACTCGACGGCGCTGAGCGGCGCATTGTCGCCGAGGGCGCGGATCGCGGCCGGGATCGCGGGGTCGACGGCCAGGATCGCCTCGGTGCCCGCGACGGCCTCGAGCTGGGCGGTGAGGGCGCCGTCCGCTGCGGTGAGCGTCTCGAGCGCCGCGCCGTCGAGCATCCCGCGCGCGGCGACCGGAGCCGTGATCGGCACCACGATGCCCACGGGCTCGGCCTCGTCCGCGACGACGACCACGCTGTCGGCCGTGCCGCCGTCGAAGCGGGCACGCAGCGGATACACGCCCGGATCGAGTTCGGCGAGCTCATCGTGCCCCGCCGCGATCGTGAAGCCGACCGTTCCGGTCTCACCGGCCGCGACCTCCTCCGCCGCCTCGGAGCCGACCGGCGTGAGCTCGACATCCGCGTCGTCGCCGCCGAGCCACGCTCGCAGCTCCTCACGCCCGTCGAGCGGGGCGCGGCCCAGCTCGAGCACCGCTGTCGACCCCTCGAGCGGCTGGTCCGAGACGTTCTCGATCGTCAGGGTCGTCGTCAGGGCGGTGCCCGGTCGCAGCACACCCCGCGCGGCGGCCGCGAGCGAGAGCTCGGGAGGCACGTCCTCCGCGACGGCGGCGTGCACGGGCGCCGCGCACGACAGTCCCAGGAGCACGGCGAACGCCGCAGCGGGGAGGGGGGCGAGGAAGCGCCGCCTGCTGTGGGCGGCCCGGCGCCGGGGGAGATCCGTCGTCATGGTGAGTCTGATCGCGGCCCTGCCGGGGACGGTCCGGGCGCGGATCCTCTCGATTCTACGGAGGAGGCTGTGGATCGTCCGGGTGCGACGAGCCGGACCGGCCCGGACAGGAGGCGTCCGGTCAGGCGCTGTTGCGGAGGACGAGGTGCGTCGGGATGACCGTGCGGGCCGGGCTCTCGCCGCCTTCCACGCGCGTGAGCAGCAGCGCGACGGCTTCCCTGCCGAGCGCGGCGAAGTCCTGGGCGACGGTCGTGAGCGGC
>NZ_JAPSJA010000027.1 GCF_031178525.1 Microbacterium sp. | reverse complement strand
GCATGCCCCCAAGCGCAGCCGCGGCTTCGCCGCGGCCTTCGCGAATGCGGGCGGCCCCGCGGGCGCCGTGCTCGCGACCCTCGTGCTCTCGCTCATGACCGTGCTCTCCGGAGACCAGTTCATCGTGTGGGGCTGGCGCATCCCCTTCGTCCTCTCCGCCGCGCTGATCGTGGTCGGCCTCGTCATCCGCCTGCGCGTGTCCGAGACGCCCGCGTTCCAGGCGCTCGAGGCTCGCGGGCAGGAGCGGCGCATGCCGATCGTGACGGTGCTGCGGCATCACCTCGGGCCGGTGGCCATCGCGCTGCTCGTCACGCTCAGCGTCTACACGACGCAGTCGATCGTCACCGTCTGGGGCGTGTCGGTCGCGGTCGCGGCGGGCGAGGACCAGACGGCGGTGCTGAACTGGAAGGCAGCTGCCGCGGTGCTGACGATCGTGGTGACCTTCGCGGCCGCGCGCCTGAGCGACCGGATCGGACGTCGTCGCGCGCTGCTGATCGGCACCACGGCGACGGCGGTCGCGGCGTTCCCGCTCGCGTTCCTCGTCGGCAGCGGCCAGCTGACGCAGTACGCGATCGCCATCGTGATCGGAAACGGCATCGTGCAGGCCCTGGTCTACGGACCGATCGCCGCATACGTGGCCGAGCTGTTCCCGCCCGCTGTGCGCTACACCGGCGCGTCCCTCGGCTACCAGGCCGCGTCCGCTCTCGGCGCCGGGCTGACCCCCATGATCGTCTCGGCGTTCATGCTGCTGCCCGCCGGCGGGCTGTGGTGGGTCGGCGGGTACTGGGCGTTCTTCGCCATCGCGGGCGCGTTCGCCGTCATGCTGTACCGGCCCGCGTCCCACGCCGCGACGTCGCCCGCCCGCGACGCGGGCGCAGACGTCGCGCCGGCGGCGGCGGTGCCGTCCGCCGTGTCGGAGCCGGCTCGGTGACGTCTCCGCCTCGGGTGAGCGACGGCGCCGCGGAGGGGACCAAGGTGCCCCGCCGCGGTGCCGTCGCGCGGCGCATCCTGCCGGGAGAGCGCGAGCCCGACCCGCGCTTCACGCTGGCGAACGAGCGCACGTTCCTCGCGTGGATCCGCACAGGGCTGGCGTTCATCGCCGGTGGCGTCGCGCTGGCCGCACTGGGACCCGGTGGCCTGTCCCCCGCCGCGCACGAGGCCATCGCGCTCGCGTGCATCGTCGCGGGCATGCTCATCGGCGCGGGTGCGGCCGCGCGGTGGTGGCGCGTCGAGGTGAGCCTGCGGCGGGGCCGTCCGCTGCCGGTCCCGGGCATCGTGCCCGTGCTGGCCATGGTGTCCGCAGCGGCGGCGGGCGGCGCGATCCTCATGGTCGTGACCGGGTGAGCGCACGCGCAGACGCGGGCGGAGCGGATCACGGGCTGCAGCCGGAGCGCACCTGGCTCGCGTGGAACCGCACCGGCGCCGCGCTGCTCGTCACCGGGGTCATGGGCCTGCGCTGGGCCGAGGGCCTCGGCGCGTGGCTCACGCTGACCGCGGTGCTCGGCGCGGTCGCCGCGTCGGCGCTGGGGGCGAGCCGCCGCAGACGAGCGGTGCGACTGGCGCGCACCCCGCTGTCCCAGGTGGGCGCACCCTCGCCCGCCGCGATCGCGGCGCTTGCGGCGGTGGTCTTCGCGTTCGGCGCGCTCGCCGCCCTTGTGGTGGCGGTGGGCTGACGCACGTCGGCGCGAGGCGAGCCCGGTCACCGATCGCCTCACCCGCCGGGGCTCGGTGAAGCGTGAAGGCCGCCCCTGTCCGGGACGGCCTTCACGCGGTGCTCGGCGTGCGTCAGTCGCGCGTGAGCTTGCGGTGCGTGGTGCGGTGCGGGCGCGCCGCCTCGGGGCCGAGACGGTCGACCTTGTTCGCCTCGTACGCTTCGAAGTTGCCCTCGAACCAGTACCACTTGGCGGGATCCTCGTCCGTGCCCTCGTAGGCCAGGATGTGCGTCGCGATGCGGTCGAGGAACCACCGGTCGTGGGTGATGACCACAGCGCAGCCGGGGAAGTCGAGCAGCGCGTTCTCGAGCGAGCTCAGGGTCTCGACGTCGAGGTCGTTGGTGGGCTCGTCGAGCAGCAGCAGGTTGCCGCCCTCCTTGAGCGTCAGCGCGAGGTTCAGGCGGTTGCGCTCACCGCCCGACAGCACGCCGGCCTTCTTCTGCTGGTCCGGGCCCTTGAAGCCGAACTTCGACACATAGGCGCGCGACGGGATCTCGGTCTTGCCGACCGTGATGATGTCCAGGCCGTCCGAGACGACCTCCCACAGCGTCTTGTTCGGATCGATGTTGGCGCGGCTCTGGTCGACGTAGCTGATCTTGACGGTCTCGCCGATCTTCAGCTCGCCGCCGTCGAGCGGCTCGATGCCGACGATCGTCTTGAACAGCGTGGTCTTGCCGACGCCGTTGGGACCGATGATGCCAACGATGCCGTTCGGGGGCAGGTTGAAGCTCAGGTTCTCGATCAGCGTGCGGCCGTCGAAGCCCTTCTGGAGCTTCTTCGCGTCGATCACGATGCTTCCCAGACGCGGACCCGCGGGGATCTGGATCTCCTCGAAGTCGAGCTTGCGCGTGCGCTCGGCCTCCGCCGCCATCTCCTCGTAGCGCGCCAGACGCGCCTTCGACTTGGTCTGGCGTCCCTTTGCGCTGCTGCGCACCCACTCGAGCTCGTCCTTCAGGCGCTTGGCGAGCTTGGCGTCCTTCTTGCCCTGGATGTCGAGGCGCTCGGCCTTCTTCTCCAGGTAGGTCGAGTAGTTGCCCTCGTACGGGTAGAGGCGGCCCCGGTCGACCTCGGCGATCCACTCGGCGACGTGGTCGAGGAAGTACCGGTCGTGGGTGACCGCGATCACCGCGCCCTTGTAGGCCTGCAGGTGCTGCTCGAGCCAGAGCACGCTCTCGGCATCGAGGTGGTTCGTGGGCTCGTCGAGGAGCAGCAGGTCGGGCTTCTGCAGCAGCAGCTTGGCCAGCGCCACGCGGCGCTTCTCTCCACCGGACAGCGGCGCGATGGCGGCATCCGCGGGAGGCGTGCGCAGGGCGTCCATCGCCTGCTCGAGCTGCGAGTCCAGGTCCCAGCCGTCGGCCGCGTCGATCTCCTCCTGCAGCGTGCCCATCTCCGCCAGCAGCGCGTCGAAGTCGGCGTCGGGCTCCGCCATGAGGGCGGAGATCTCGTTGAAGCGGTCGACCTTCGCCTTGATAGCGATGCCGTCCTGGATGTTCTCCAGCACGCTCTTCGACTCGTCGAGCTCGGGCTCCTGCATCAGGATGCCGACGCTGAAGCCGGGCGAGAGCTTGGCCTCGCCGTTCGACGGCGTGTCGAGGCCCGCCATGATCTTCAGGATCGTCGACTTGCCGGCGCCGTTCGGGCCGACCATGCCGATCTTCGCCCCGGGCAGGAACGCCATCGTGACGTCGTCGAGGATGAGCTTGTCGCCCACCTTCTTGCGGGCGCGCACCATTGAGTAGATGTATTCAGCCATTTGGACCCAGTCTAGGGCGCGCTGATCCGAATCCCCGGGGTGAAGCGGGAAGGCGACCTCACCAGTCGATCGGTCTGGTGGCCCCGAGCAGGCACAGCGTGCCGTCCTCCAAGGCGGGAAGCACCCGGGTCACGGCCTCGCCGATGTCGGGGCCCACCTGCCCGACGAGGCATTCGCCCTGCCACAGCACCGAGAACTGCATGGACTCGGCCGGATTTCCTACCGTGCTGGCGTCGTGAGTGACCTGCATGGCCGCCTTGTCGAAGCCGGCCTCCACGAGCGCGTCGACGTAGGCCCGCCCCTCGGCGCGTCGATCGGACGCCCACACCTGCTCCGTCACATGCGTGAAGTACGGCAGGTTGTCCTCCGCCGACCCGTCCGGCAGCAGCGCCGCGGCGGGGTCCGCAGAAGGCGCGGTCGACGACGGGGCGGAAGCCGTCGTGCGCGCGCCGGTGCGCGGCTCTTCCGCCACGCAGCCGGAGAGCATGGTCAGACCTGCGATCCCGAGCGCCGCGGCCGCGACACGCGCGCGTACCGATCGCGGGTCGCGTCGCAGGCTCACGCGCCCGAGTCTACGGGGGCCCCCGCCGCCCTCAGATGCGTCGTCCCCCGCTCAGAACGGCGTCGACTCCCCCGGCGCGCCCTCAAGCACGGGTTCGCGCGCGGGCGTGCCGCTGATCGTGGCGGCGACGGCACCGGCCCAGTCGGTGGGCGCATCGCCGGCGCTGTCGGGCGTCGTCCACGCGTCCCGACCATCCTCCGGCGAGGGCTGATCCTCCTGCACCGTGCTGCTGCGCGCGGCCGTGCGCCGGAACGTGCTCGTGCCGAACAGCAGGTCGTGCCCCAGGCCGTCCGCGTCGATCTCGGCCTCGAGCCCCTTGCGGCCGTCGTTCTCCCAGGCGCGCAGGCGCAGTCGCCCGGTCACGATGACTCGCTCGCCCTTCTGCAGCGACTCGCGGGCGTTCTCCGCCAGCGTGCGGTACGCCGACACGCTGTACCAGTTCGTCGGGCCATCGACCCACGCGTTGGTCTCCCGGTCCAACTTCCGCGTCCCGCTCGCCACCCGGAATCGGGTCACGGCGATCCCGCTCGGCAGCACGCGGTGCTCCGGCGCCGTGGCGATGTTGCCGGTGATGGTGATGATGTCGGTCATTGTCGTCCTCCTCGCTCGCCGGGGATCCGGCGGGCCGTCCGTCGGCCTCCGGACGACTGTGACGCGATCAGGGTGGTGAAATCGCGAATCGCCCCCACCTGGGACAGATGGGGGCGATCCGGTCGGCTGTGGACGAGCCTGGTCAGCCGACGTACTCCGCGAAGCGGGCGCGCACCTTGTTCACCTTCGGCAAGGCGACTGCCAGGCAGTAGCCCTGATTCGGGTTCTTGGCGAAGAAGTCCTGGTGGTAGTCCTCTGCCTCGAAGTACTCGCGCAGGGGCTCGATCGTCGTGACGACCGTGCCCTCGGACTCACCGAGCGGGGCGTCCCAGATGTCCGATGCGCGCTCTCGCGCGCGCTCGAACAGCTCGCGCTGCGCGTCATCCGCCGGGAACATCGCCGATCGGTACTGCGTGCCGGTGTCGGCGCCCTGATGGTTCAGCTGGCGCGGGTCGTGCATGGTGAAGAAGGCGTCGAGGATCACGTCGGGCGGGATCACCTCCGGATCGAACGTGACCTTGACCGCCTCCGCGTGTCCGGTCGCGCCGGTGCAGACCTGCTCGTAGCTCGGGTGCGGCGTCATGCCGCCGGTGTAGCCCGAGACGACGCTCTCCACGCCCCGCAGGGCCCGGTATGCCGCGTCGAGACACCAGAAGCAGCCGCCTGCCAGAACGTAGGTCTCCATGTCTTGCTCCTTTCGCCGCCTCCGGCGGCATGGCTCCACGCTACGCGGATCAGCCGTCAGACGCGGATGTCGGTGGCCCCTCGTAGCGTCGGGTGCGAGAGGAGCCATGATGCACAACACCGGACAGGCCGCAGTCGTTCCCGAGATCCCCTTCGCCGCGCCGACGATTCGCGGACGAGAGACGCTGAGCCGTGCGGGCGCCGCGCTGTGGCGCGTCGTCACACCCGACGGACGTGTCATCGGGCACCTCCGAAGGCTCGAGCACCCGCTCGGCATGCGCTTCCGCGCCGAGCGGCTTCACCGCGCAACCGGCCGATTCGTGGAGGTCGGCGAGTTCTGGTCGCCCGATGAGGCCGTCGCGAGCCTGCGCGCCTGACAGCCTCAGACCACAGCGTCGAGCGGCGCCGCCTCGCCGGTCTCGAACCGCGTGTCCGCGACGTCGCGCCAGGCGTCCACGAGCAGCTCGGCCGCACGCTCGAGCACGGGCGCAGGCGCCGTGAACGGCACACGGATGTGCCGCTCGTGACCACCTCCGACCGAGAACCGGGGGCCGGCGGAGAGCAGCAGCCCCCGCCGTCGCGCCGCAAGGGTGAGCGCCGAGCTGCGGGGCACGCCGAGCCCGACCCACAGCGCGACACCACCGGCCACGTCGGGAACGTCCCACTCGGGCACGTCGCGGCGCAGCACCCGCACGGCGACGTCCCTGCCGGCGCGGAACATCTCCGAGCGCTGCGCGAGGATCTCCGGCATCGCTGGCATCAGCCGCTCGGCCACGGCCTGCTCGAACTCGGGCGTGCCGAGGTCGGAGGTCGGGCGCGCCGCAGTGAGCCGCCGGATCATGTCGACGTCCGCGCGCAGCCACCCGATGCGGACTCCTCCCCACACCGTCTTGCCGAGCGAGCCGAGCGTCAGCACACCGTCATCGCCCGCAGAGGCGGCGAACGGCACGGGCGAGATCACGCGGTCGACGCCGAGCTCCGCGGTCGTCTCGTCGACGATCACGAGCGCACCCACCGATCGGGCGAGATCCGCGATCCGCGCACGCGCCTCGACCGACATGGACTCGCCCGTCGGGTTGTGGAAATCGGGCATCAGATACAGCGCGCTCGGGCGGGACCGCAGGATGGCATGCTCCGCGCGCTCGAGGTCCCAGCCGGCGCCGACCGTGACGGGCACCCCCACCAGTCGCGCTCCCTGGCGGGCGAAGGCCTCGGCCGCGTGCGGGTAGGTCGGCGTCTCCAGCAGCACGCGGTCGCCGCGGGTCACGAGCAACGACGCCAGCAGCGAGATGGCGCTCTGCGCGCCGTTGGTGACCATGATCTGCGTCGCATCGGTGGGCAGGCCGCGCTCGGTGTAGCGCCGGGCGATCGCCTCACGCAGTCCGCGGCGACCCAGCACGTCATAGCCCGCGCGCGCCACGATGGACGGGGCGTCCGCTGCCGCCTCCGCGTACACCGCGGCGAGCCCCGGCCATGCCGCGGGGCTCGCCTGCTGCAGGTCGATGGATCGCTCGTCGCCCGAGACGCGACCGAGGTCGCGGCGTCCGAGCGGTCGGGTGATGCTGCCCGACCCGCGAATGCTCTCGATATGCCCCGACGCACGCAGGCTCCGGTATGCGGCGGCGACCGTCGTGCGGCTCACGCCGAGCCGCACCGCGAGCTCGCGCTCGGCAGGCAGCGCGGTGCGCGGAGCGATGCGATTGTCCAGACAGAGCAGGCGGATGGCGTCTGCCAGCGCTTCGTAGGCCGGCTCCCGCGTGCGCCAGAGCCCGAGAAGCGCGTCGAGTGCGCGCGCCGAGAGTCGAGAGTCCACCATGCGGCCACTCTAGCCGAATTGGATTCTTTACAAGATGCCAATCTCGATGTGGACTTTCCGCATGCTCCACCTCGTAACCCTTCTCGCCACGATCGGCCTCATCAGCTGCGTCGCGATCGTCGCCACCGCGCGGGAGGTCGCACGCGACGGCTACCGCGCCGTCCGCACGGACGCCTCGCGCATTCCGGACCTTCGCTCATCGTCCGAGAACGCGCTCCCGTGACCCGCCGCATCATCCAGCTCCTGCTGGGTCTGCCGCTGTACGGCTTCGGCATCTCCCTCACCGTCGAGGCCGGCCTGGGACTCGACCCGTGGACCGTGCTCGCGGAGGGCATCTCGCTTCACACGGGGCTCGGCATGGGCTGGGTCACCAACCTCCTGGGACTCGTCGTGCTGCTGCTGTGGATTCCGCTGCGGGAGCGGCCTGGAATCGGCACGATCCTCAACATCCTGATCGTGGGCACCGCGCTGCAGCTGGGACTCGACCTGCTGCCGCCGATCGAGAACCTCTGGCTGCGCATCACCGCTCTGCTCGGCGGCATCGCTGTCGTGGGGCTCGCGTCCGGGCTCTACATCGGCGCGCAGTTCGGACCCGGGCCGCGCGACGGGCTGATGACGGGACTGCATCGCAGGTTCGGCTGGCCCGTGTGGCGGGCGCGCGCAACCGTAGAGCTCACGGTGCTGGCCCTCGGGTGGCTGCTGGGCGGCACGGTCGGCGTGGGCACCCTCGCGTTCGCGCTGCTGATCGGTCCGAGCGTCGACGTGGCACTCCGCCTGCTCGACACCCGACGGACGCCGACGCCGACCGCATCGGCCGCCACCGCCACCTGACGGCGGTCAGTGCTCCCGGAACTCCGGACGATCCGACCCGGGCCTCAGGTGCGAGACCAGCGCGTTCTTCGCGACGCCGATGCCCTCGTACTGGCCCACGGGCGCATCGGCGCCGGCCATCGTGACCGCGAAGATCCCGTCCTCGATCTCTCTCACGGTTCCGACCGCTCCGGCGGGCCCGTATGCGACGTACAGGCGTCGTTGGTGCGTCATCGCCATTGCCTGCTCCTTCCGTCGCCTGCAAGCTACGCCCGGGCGTGAGGCATCGGAAGAGGTTGACAGCGGCGCTTCCGCGAATCCCGCATGTCGGCCTGCGCCCTGGCATCAGCCCGTGGCCACCTCTCGTGAACGACGCCACGAGTTGCAGGAGCTTCATCGGCAATGCAACTTCCACCGCGTTGTCGACCGCCTCAAGATGCCTCCCTGCGTCGACTGCGGCGAAGCCGACTCGGTCGTCTCGGACTTCGATCATCTGCCCGGCACGCACAAGCAGTTCGATATCGCTCGAGCAGTGAGCAGCCCGACGAGATCATGGCGTTCTCTTCGTGCGGAGATCGACAAGTGCGACGTCGTGTGCGCCGATCGCCACCGCCGCCGCACATCGGAGCGCGCCAACCGTCGGAAGCACTTGCTCGAAGTGGGTGCCGAGATCCCACCCCCACCCCCCTCTTCCCGCTTCCGGGTGCCGCACGGCGGGGGGCGCGAAGGGGCGACGTGGCTGTGCATGCGAGCTCTGCATCGCAAGGCGTCGCCAGTACGCGCGAGAACTGGCCCGACGGAAGGCCGCTGGGCGCCATGCTGAGGCACCCGTGCAAGCGCCGGGTACGCTGAAGAAGTAGGCCCCCGTGGCGCAATGGATAGCGCAGCGGATTTCTACTCCGATGGTTGCGGGTTCGACTCCTGCCGGGGGCGCTCAGACTCGCCTCGGCGGGGCCCGCGTCGGGGCCTGCGCGCGCCGTCGTTAGGCTTGGGGCATGGTAGGTGCCTCCGAGAACGACCGGCTCGTCTGGATCGACTGCGAGATGACGGGCCTCGACCTCTCGGTCGACGAGCTCGTCGAGATCGCGATCGTCGTGACCGACTTCGAACTGCGGATCCTGGATCCCGGCTTCCAGGTCGTCATCAAGCCGTCGCAGACCGCGCTGGATCACATGGGCGAGTTCGTCACGGAGATGCACCGCAAGTCGGGCCTGCTCGAAGAACTGGCACAGGGCGTGTCGCTCGAGGAGGCCGAGCGCCTCTCGCTCGAGTACATCCGCCGGTTCGCGCCGCAGGAGCGCAAAGCTCCCCTGGCCGGCAACACGATCGGCACCGATCGCATGTTCCTCGCCAAGTACATGCCGCAGGTCGACACCTACCTGCACTACCGCAGCGTCGACGTGTCGAGCGTCAAGGAGCTGTCGCGCCGCTGGTTCCCGCGCGCCTACATCCACGCCCCGGCGAAGGAGGGCGGCCACCGCGCGCTCGCCGACATCCTCGAATCCATCCGCGAACTCGAGTACTACCGTCGCGCCGTGTTCGTCGCCGAGCCGGGCCCCACGAGCGACGCCGCGCGTGCCATCGCCTCGTCGGTCGTGTCTTCGTTCGCTCCAGAAGTGTGACAGAATGAAGAGGTTGTCCCCGAGCGATCGGGGGCCACGGTGGCTGTAGCTCAGTTGGTAGAGCACCGCGTTGTGGTCGCGGGGGTCGCGGGTTCAAGCCCCGTCAGCCACCCCAATGGATTCCGCGGATGATCCGATGATCGACATGGACACCGAAGCCTTCGAGCGGCTCGTCATCGACGAACTCGACAGGCTTCCGGACGACATGGTCGACGGGCTGGACAACATCGTGTTCGTCGTCGAGGACCGGCCGGAAGACGGCTCGCTCGACCTGCTCGGCCTGTACGACGGCCTCGCCCTCACCGAGCGCGACCGCTACGGCATGGGCGAGCTGCCGGACCGCATCATCCTGTACCGCGAGCCGCACCTCGCCCAATGCGAGACGGAGGACGAGCTGCGCGACGAGATCCACACGACGCTCGTGCACGAGATCGCGCACTTCTACGGGATCGACGACGAGCGTCTGCACGAGCTGGGATGGGCATGAGCACCGCGACGCCCGACCTCGACCAGGACACCCGCCGCCTCGAGCAGCGGGATCCGGCGCTGCCCTGGCAGACCGTGGTCTGGAACGATCCGGTCAATCTCATGAGCTACGTCGTGCGGGTCTTTCGCGAGTACTTCGGCTACAGCCTCGACCGCGCCACGCAGCTAATGCTCGCCGTGCACCACGACGGCCATGCGGTCGTGTCCGAGGGTGCACGCGAGCAGATGGAGCTGCACGCCCAGGCGATGCACGACTACGGCCTCTGGGCCACCGTCCGAAAGGCCCCCGCATGACAGACGACCGCATCGTCCTTCTCACCCTCACCCGGATCGAGGCGACGCACCTCGCCGACCTCGTCCGACAGTTCGCCGACCTCGTCGACAGCACGCCGTCGACGCCCGACCCCGCGATCGAGCGCCTCACACCCGACGTGTATCCCGACGACCCCGACGCCTCGCGGGAGTTCCGCGCCGTGACGCGCGCGGACCTGCTGCGCCGCCGCGCGCACGATGCCCGCCTCGTGCTCGACGACCTCGCACGCGTGGATCGCGTGGAGGACGAGCTCGCCCCCGTGGACGTGTCGCTCGAGGGCGAGCACATCGAGTCGTGGCTGCGCACCCTCGCGGCCGTGCGGCTCGTGATCGCCAACCGCCTCGGCATCGTGGACGACGGCGAGGAGCACGACCCCGAAGACCCGCGCTACGGCGTCTACGACTGGCTCGGCTACCGGCTCGAGGGGCTCGTGCAGGCCGCCGAGCAGGAGCTCTAAGGCAGCTCGAACACCAGATCGGCGAGCTCGCGCGGACGGTGCTCGGCCATGTGGACGACCTCCTGCGTCGCCCACCGCCGCCAGTGCGGCGCGTAGGCGTCGCCGTCGCGCTCGAGGGCGCGGCGACGCCGAGATGCCTCCGGCCCGTCGACCCAGACCGAGACCTGCACGAGCGGTTTCGCGGCGGCCGTCAGGGCGCCGGCACCCTCCACGATGAGAGGCCGGCCCCGGGCGACCACGTGCGCCTCCGCAAAGGCCCGCAGATCCCAGTCGAAGCGCCGCCAGCGCGCGTCGACGCCCGCGTGATGCGGCACAAGCAGCCACTCATGCGCCAGGCGCGTCCCCTCCGCGAGTCCGTCCCATCCGGGATAGAGCGAATCGAGCGCGACGAGACAGGGCCGCTCCCCCGCTCGCGGCCACTCGTCGGCGAGCCGCCGAGCGAGCGTCGTCTTCCCGCCGCCGCTGCGTCCGTCGATCAGGATCACGGGTGACGGATGAGCGAGCCGCGCCACGGCCGTGCACAGCGCGTCGAATGCGGCATCGAGCGCCGCGGCGAAGGGATCGGCTGCGCTACTTCTTGAGGGCACGGATGATGCGCGAGAGCGCGTGCCCCGCGACCCACACGAACGGGATCGCGACCGCGAGCAGCGACACGAGGTTCGGCTCGAACGTGATCGTGTCGCCTCGTCGCACGTACGCGCCGACGGGCATCGTCATGCCGCCGCCGCCACCGCCCTCGCCGCCCGACGGGTCCGACCCGCCGCCGAAGCCGCTCCAGGTCGCGGCGACGGGGATGAGCCGCACGCCGTCGACGTCCTGCTGCTCGCCGTAGGCGCTCTGCACGCCGATGTTCGTGGAGACCTTGCCGAGCTCGAGTGCGATGTTGGGCATGCGTCCACCGTACCGACGAACACGCCCGCGCGTCAGTCCGAGTCCGCGGCGGGCCGGGGATGGGACGGAAGGTGGCGGCTCTCGGTGCGCCCCAGGAACGTCGCCCGCGTGACGGCGCCTCTCCCGAAGCGGGCGAGCGCATCGTCGAGCGTCCCCTCGAGCCGCTTCCAGTCCTCGTCCTCGTCCCACAGGGCGACGCCGCCCGCTCCCGCGGGCAGCAACCGCTCGGCGCGCACGCCGATGAGCCGGACGGGAAGTCGCAGGTCCACGCCCGCCAACAGCTCCCGCGACGCCTCCCCGATCCGCTGCCCGACGGCGGACGCCTCCGGCAGCGTCACCGAGCGCGTGATCGTCGAGAAGTCGGAGAAGCGCACCTTGATCGCCACCCCCGCGGCCTCGAAGCCGGCGCGGCGCAGTCGCACCGCGACACGATCCGACAGACGCAGCAGCTCGGCACGCAGCAGCTCGACATCGGCGACGTCCGTCTCGAATGTCTCCTCGTGGCCGATGCTCTTCTCGGTGTGCGTCGTCTGCACCTCGCGCGCATCGATGCCGCGCGCGAGCTGCGAGAGCCGGTGCGCAGCCGCTGCGCCCACGATGCGCTCGAGAACGTGCGTAGGCGTCTGCCGGACGTCGCCGATCGTGCGGATCGCGCGGGATTCGAGCGCCTCCGCAGCCTTCGGCCCGACTCCCCAGATCGCGCGCACGGGCTTCGGGTCGAGGAACTCCTGCGTCCGCTCCCCCGGCACGATCAGCAGCCCGTCCGGCTTGGACATGGTCGAGGCCATCTTCGCCACGTGCTTCGTGGCAGCGACGCCGACGCTCGCCGTGATGCCGACCTCGTGCGCGATCCGCTCCCGGATGAGTCGCGCGATCCGGCCCGGACTGCCCCAGAGCCGCCGCGCTCCGCGGACGTCGAGGAAGGCCTCGTCGATCGACAGCGGCTCCACCAGGGGGGTGAAGCTGCGGAAGACGTCCATGACCTGCGCCGACACGGCCTGGTACCGGTCGAAGTGCGGCAGCACGACGATCGCCTGCGGACACAGCCGCAGCGCCTGCCCCATCGGCATCGCGGAGCGCACGCCGAATCGGCGCGCCTCGTACGACGCGCTGGAGACGACCGAGCGGCCCTCGGGCGCGCCGATGACGATGGGCTTGCCCTTCAGCGTCGGGTCGTCGAGCACCTCGACGGACGCGTAGAAGGCGTCCATGTCGACGTGCAGGATGCCGGTGCCCGCGTCGTCCGCATCGTCGCGCGACACGATGCGCCCCGATCCGTCCGCGCGTCCCATGCCTCCATTGTCCCGCGGGCCGCCGACATCCGGCGACGCCCCCGGTTCAGTCGTCGAACGCGGGATCGTCGAGCAGACCCGACGCGAGGACGCGGAGCGTGACCACGCGTGCGGCGGCCTCCTCGAGTCGCCCGGGATCGACCTCCGCCGCGATGCCGGCGGCCATGCCGGTCGCGGTGCTCCGGTCGGATCCGGCGACCATCAGCACCATGTCGGCGCCTGCCGCGACCGCGGCGACCGCGTTGCGCACCGGGTCGGCGTAGCGCTGCTCACCGGAGGAGCGGAGCATGCCGAGGTCGTCGGTGATCGCCACGCCGTCGAAACCCAGGTCGTCGCGCAGGATTTCGTACCAGGCGGGCGAGAGCGAGGCCGGCTCGTCGTCCGTCGCGGCGAAGCGCAGGTGTCCGGTCATGACGAGCTCCGCGCCGGCCGCGATGCCCGCCTCGAACGGCGGGGCATGATCGGCGCGCCACTGCGCCGCGGGCATCGCGGTCTCCGGGATCAGGGTGTGCGAGTCCCCCGCCGCTGCGCCGTGGCCCGGGAAGTGCTTGAGCGTCGAGAACGCGTGGCCGCGTTCCCCCTCGACGGCCGCTGCGACCCGCTCCGCCGCGGATGCCGCATCGCCCCCGAGCGTGCGCGGCCGGATGAAGCCGCTCGCCTGCGTGCCCACGTCCGCGACGATGCCGAAGTTGACACTGATCCCCGCCGCCTCGAGCAGGCGTCCGCGCCTCGCGAACGCCTCTCGCGCCTGCGACGGCGACCGCCGCTGCAGCTCGGCACCGGCCGGGCCCTCATCCCACGGCAGCCGCGACACCACGCCGCCCTCCTGGTCGATCGCGATGAGGGGCGGCAGCGCGCCGTCCTCCCCGTCGAGCGCGTCGGTGACGCGCCGCAGCCGCTCGCGCGACGCGGGGACGTTCGATCCCATCAGGATGAAGCCGCCGAGGCCGCCGTCGGCGACATACTCGCCGAGCGCATCCGGATCCGTGCCGCCGATGTGGCCCATTACGACGGACGCGGCCCGCTGATCGAGCGACATGTCCGCGACGATGGCGGTCGCGATCGCGGCGGCGACCTCTTCACGCGTCGCCCCCGCGGCGTCCTGAGAGACCGCGGGCGCCGCCGCCGCGGGCCTGGCCGGCATGGCGGAGCCGCACAGGACGAGGCCGGTCAGCGCGGCTGCGAGCCACGCCGACCGGCCTCGATCGGAACGGGTCATCACGCCTGGGCGGCGCGCTCCAGGATGAGTTCGCGCACGCGAGCCGCATCCGCCTGGCCGCGCATCGCCTTCATCACGGCGCCGATCACGGCTCCCGCGGCCTGCACCTTGCCATCGCGGATCTTCTCGAGCACGTCCGGCTGGGACGCGAGCGCCTCGTCGATCGCGGCGATCAGGGCGCCGTCGTCCGAAACGACGGCGAGACCGCGCGCGTCCACGACCTCCTGCGGCGTGCCCTCGCCCGCGATGACGCCCTCGAGCACCTGGCGGGCCAGCTTGTCCGTCAGCGTGCCGGCGTCGATCAGCTTCTGCAGGGCAGCGACGTTCTCGGGCGACACGAGGGCCCCGGGCTCGCGGCCCTCCGCGTTCGCGACGCGCGTGATCTCGCCCGTCCACCACTTGCGTGCGGCGGCCGGAGTCGCGCCCGCCGCGATGGTCGCCTCGACCTCGGCGAGCAGGCCGCCGTTCGCGACGTCCTGGAACTCCAGGTCCGTGAAGCCCCAGTCCGCCTTCAGCCGGCGCCTGCGCGCCGCCGGCGGCTCGGGCAGCGCGGCGCGCAGCTCCTCGATCAGCTCGGCGCTGGGCTCGACGGGCAGCAGATCCGGCTCCGGGAAGTACCGGTAGTCGTCCGCGTCCGACTTGGGACGACCGGGCGAGGTCGCGCCCGTGTCCTCGTGCCAGTGCCGCGTCTCCTGCGTGATCGCGCCGCCCTCGGCCAGGATCGCCGCCTGACGCTGGATCTCGTAGCGGACTGCACGCTCGACGGAGCGCATCGAGTTGACGTTCTTGGTCTCGGTGCGCGTGCCGAGCTTCTCGGCGCCGCGCGGGCGCAGCGAGACGTTGGCGTCGCAGCGGATGTTGCCGCGCTCCATGCGCGCCTCGGAGATGCCCAGTCCGATCGCGATGTCGCGGATCGTCGCGAGGTACGCCTTGGCGAGCTCGGGCGCGCGGTGCTCTGCCCCGAGGATCGGCTTGGTGACGATCTCGACGAGCGGCACGCCGGCGCGGTTGTAGTCGACGAGCGAGTACTCGGCCCCGTGGATGCGCCCGGTGGCGCCACCCACGTGCGTGAGCTTGCCCGCGTCCTCCTCCATGTGCGCGCGCTCGATCGGCACGGTCACGATCGTGCCGTCCGACAGCTCCACCTCGACCGAGCCCTCGAAAGCGATCGGCTCGTCGTACTGGCTGATCTGGTAGTTCTTGCCGAGGTCCGGGTAGAAGTAGTTCTTCCGCGCGAACCGGCTGGACGGCGCGATCGAGCAGCCCAGCGCGAGACCCAGGCTGATCGACGAGCGGATCGCCTCAGCGTTGACGGTCGGCATCGAGCCCGGCAGGCCCATGTCCACGGGCGCCACGAGCGTGTTGGGCTCGGCGTCGTGGTTGTCGGCGTGTGCGGGGTTCGCGGCCGGCGAGAACATCTTGGTCCTCGTGTTCAGCTCGACGTGCACCTCGAGGCCGATCACGGGCTCGAACATCTCGAGCGCCTTGTCGAAGTCCATCAGCTTGGCGGTCGCCATCAGCGGCTCGCCCCCTTCAGCTCGGTGCCGGTCAGCTCCGGCGCGCGATCCAGGATCGATCCGCCCCACTCGTCGACGAGCAGCGTCTCGAGGGCGGCACCGACGCGATACAGACGTGCGTCCTCGCGAGCGGGCGCCAGGAACTGGATGCCGACGGGCAGCCCGTCCTCGGCCGCGAGGCCCGAGGGCACCGAGATGCCCGGGACGCCCGCGAGGTTCGCCGGGATCGTGGTCAGGTCGTTCAGGTACATCGACAGCGGGTCGTCGACCTTCTCACCGATGCGGAACGCGGTGGTCGGCGCGGACGGCGTCGCGATCACGTCGACCGACGCGAACGCCTGGTCGAAGTCGCGCTGGATCAGCGTGCGCACCTTCTGCGCGCTGCCGTAGTACGCGTCGTAGTAGCCGGCGGAGAGCGCGTAGGTGCCCAGGATGATGCGGCGCTTGACCTCGGGGCCGAATCCGGCGTCGCGCGTGGCCGACATGACGTCCTCCACCGTGCCGCCGGGCACGTCGACCCGCATGCCGAAGCGCACGGAGTCGAACTTCGCCAGGTTGCTCGAGGCCTCCGCCGGGAGGATCAGGTAGTACGCCGCGACGGCGTACTCGAAGTGGGGCGCGCTGATCTCGACGATCTCGGCGCCCTGGGCCTCGAGCTTCGCCAGCGCGTCGCGGAACGACGACGCCACGCCGGGCTGGAAGCCGCTGTCCGGCAGCTCCTTCACGACGCCGACCCTGAGGCCCTTGAGCACGTCGCCGCGCGCGCCCTCGCGGGCGGCCTCGGCGAACGACGGCCACGCGTCCGGGATCGACGTGGCGTCGTGGATGTCGTGTCCCGCGATCACGTCGTGCAGCAGACCCGCGTCGAGGACCGTGCGGGTCACCGGGCCGACCTGGTCGAGGCTCGACGCCAGCGCGATCGCGCCGTAGCGGCTCACGCCGCCGTACGTCGGCTTCAGGCCGACCGTGCCGGTCACGTGCGCGGGCTGGCGGATGGATCCGCCGGTGTCCGAACCGAGAGCCAGCGGCGCCTCGAAAGCGGCGACGGCTGCGGCCGATCCGCCGCCCGAGCCGCCGGGGATGCGGTCGAGATCCCACGGGTTGCGCGTGGGGCCGTACGCGGAGTGCTCGGTGGAGGACCCCATCGCGAACTCGTCCATGTTGGTCTTGCCGAGCGGCACCAGGCCGGCCGCGCGCGAGCGGGCGACGACGGTCGCGTCGTACGGCGACATGTAGCCCTCGAGGATCTTCGATCCCGACGTGGACGGCATGTCGGTCGTGACGAGCACGTCCTTGATGGCGAGCGGCACGCCCGCCACCGGTCCGAGCTGCTCGCCCCCGGCGCGACGGCGGTCGATGTCCGCCGCGACGTCGAGCGCGTGGTCGGAGACGTGGAGGAATGCGTGGATGTCGCCGTCGACTGCGGCGATCCGGTCCAGGTGGGCCTGCGTGGCCTCGACGCTCGAGACCTCGCGCGATGCGAGCTTGTCGGCGAGCTCGGCGGCGCTCAGGC
>NZ_JAPSJA010000026.1 GCF_031178525.1 Microbacterium sp. | reverse complement strand
CGTCGGCGCCGATGTAGCCGCGGTGGCCCGAGATCACGCTGTTCGCGACGGCGATCGCGTGGTCGGCGGCGTCGACCGAATGCCGGACCTGCTCGATCGACGGCAGGGGACGGGCGGCGCGCTGCCGTGCCTTCTCCACGGCAGCGTCGAGCGCGGCGTTCGCGTCCCGCAGCGCCGCGAGATCCTCGAACGGATCGCTCGGCGTCCCCGGGCCCGGCAGCGCCGCGAGCGCGCCCTCGAGCGCGGCCACCGCTGCGCTCACCTCTGCCGCGTGCGGCGCACCCGACTGCGTGAAGGGACGCGCGGCCACGATATCCTGCCGCGAGTCGGCGATGACATCGGCGAGCGTCGACTGGGCGCGCAGGGCCTCGATCTCGAAGTCCTCGACGCCGTCGATGATCGTGCTCGCGCGCCGCACGGCCTCGGTCGCGGTCTCCAGCGCGACGTTGGCCTCCTCCGCGCGACGCGCCTCGCGGCGCCGCACCGACACGTCGGCGCTGTGCAGTGCGAACTCCAGAAGCTGCTCGGCCTCATCCGGGTTCGCCGAGACGCGGTGCAGGGCGGCCGCGCTGTAGCGCTTGGCGAGGCGCGAGACCGTCTCCCGCGTCAGCGGCAGGCGCGCGCGCAGTCGTTCGACGTCGTCGCGGATGCCCTCGATGATCTGCGGCGCCTGGCGCACGAGCGCCACCTTGTCGCGCAGCGCCTCGGTGCGCTCGTCGAGCACATCCTCGGCCCACTCGCACAGCTGGATGATGCGTGCGTTGCGCGTGCGCAGCTCCTCGGCCGTGTCGGGGATCTCGTCGTGATTGAGCTGATGCAGGTGGAACGCCTCGGACAGGTGCGTGCGCACGGCCGTCAGGCCCTCGCGCAGCGCGTTCGTGGGGTTCTCGCCGAGCTCCGCGACCGCGAACTCGAGCTCGTCGGAGGTCGTGCGGATGCGCTCGTCGGCGCCGACGAGCGCCGCGCGGGCGCGCCGCGCGAGGTCGTCGTCCTGCGCCTGCCGTGCCGCGTCTTCCTCGCGCTTGCGTCTGCCCCAGAATCCGGCCATGCGTCGATCCTATGGTTTGGCGGCGACGTGCGAACGAGCGCTTCGCCGCAGGCGGAACGCGGGCCGCGCGCTACGCGACCGCGGTTCGCGCGGGGCGCCCTCGTCGCGGGCGCTCGGTCGACAGATCGAGCGCGAGGGCGTGATCCGGATGCATCGCCAGGCGCTGCTCGCTGTGGTCGAGCCAGCGCATCTCGGCCTCGGCGGCGAAGATCATCGAGTCGACCACGAGCGACCACGCGATCGCCTCCGGGGTGTCGGGGTCCGGATCGGCCTGCTGCGCGAGCTGCAGCTCCCGCAGCCGCTCCCGCGTCGCGCTGCGCTGCGTCTGGATCACCGCCGCGACATCCACGCCGGGGAGCGTCGCCGCGAGCGCCAGCTTCATGGCGAGCTCGTCGCGCGCGGTCTGGCCGCGATCCACGGCGGTCGACAGCCACGCGCGCACCTGCGCACGGCCCGCATCGGCGATCCGCCAGTACACGTGGCCCTGCTCGTCGGCCGCAACGCGGGTCACGAGACCGTCGCGTTCGAGGCGCTCGAGCGTGTTGTAGATCTGCCCGACGTTCAGCGCCCAGGTGCCGCCCGTGCGGCGCTCGAACTCCGTGCGCAGCTGGTAGCCGTAGCACGGCGCCTGGTCGAGGATCGCGAGCAGGCTCTGACGTACCGACATCCCGACCGCCTCCTCCGCTCGTCCACAGCATATGCATACCGGGAAAATGCATACCGGAAAACGCCCGGCGACACGGCGTCGCGCCTCGACGTTCCGCAGGGATCGCGGTGCGCTCGGTGACGATTTGCCTACTGGTCACCGAGTGGTCACCGTAATCGCGAAACCCGTGGGTAGCATCGCGCGCATGTCCGACCCGTACATGTTCCGGATCGCCGAATACGCCCGCCCGAGTCACCTGCTCGTCCACCTCAGCGACACGCACCTGCGCTCGGGGACCGGGGTCTTCGGAATCGACGCGGCGGCGAACGTCGAACGCGTCATGGCCGAGCTCGAGCAGTCGGGCGGACGGCCTGATGCGCTGGTGTTCACGGGCGACCTCGCCGATCTCGGCGAGCCGGAGGCGTATGCGCGACTGCGCGCGTCGGTCGAGCCCGCCGCGCGGCGCCTCGGGGCCCGCGTGATCTGGGTGATGGGCAACCACGACGACCGCGACGTGTTCCGCCGCGAGCTGCTCGACGGGTCGGGCGACGCGCCCGTCGACGCCGTGCACGACGTGGACGGCCTGCGCGTCATCGTGCTCGACACGTCGGTGCCCGGTGCGCATCACGGCGAGATCAGTGACGATCAACTCGCCTGGCTCGCGCTCGAGCTGTCGATCCCCGCCCCGCACGGCACGATCCTCGCGATGCACCATCCGCCCGTTCCCAGCGTGCTCGACCTCGCGACCCTCGTCGAGCTGCGCGATCAGCACCGTCTCGCCGCCGTCCTGCGCGGCAGCGACGTGCGGGCGATCCTGGCCGGTCACGTGCACTTCTCGACGTCCGCGACGTTCGCCGGCATCCCGGTCTCGGTCGCGTCGGCGACGTGCTACACACAGGATCTCGGGGTGGGGGACGGCGGGATGCGCCCGCGCGACGGCGGTCAGTCGTACAACCTGGTGCACGTCTACGACGAGACGGTCGTGCACTCGGTCGTGCCGTTCGCGGACGCCGCCCCCGCCGAGATCACGACCGCCGAGGAGACCCGGCGACGCCTCGCCGAGGCGCGGGTGGTGATCCCGGAGTCGACCCATCGAGCGCGGTGGGACGAGCGGGTCCCGTCCGCGTCCGTGCCGCTGCGGACCTGACGCGGCTCAGTCCTCGCCGGGGGAGAGCCGCTCCCACGGTGCGGGCACCGGGAAGTACGCCTCGAGCAGGTCGCGCACGGCGCGCTCGCGCACGTCCTCCGGCATCTCGGGGATGCTGCCGTCGTTCAGGCAGAACATGTCGGCGTCGCGTCGCGCGAGCAGCCGGTCCATGCGGTGCAGGGAGGACTGCAGCGTCGTCTGGATGTACGCGGTGCGCGGGGCCGTCGTGGGGAGCGCACGACCGGTCATCAGCGCGTAGTAGTGGTACAGCGAGTTGGTGACCGACACATCCGTCGCGCTGCGGAAGCGCGCCGCGGCCGTGCGGGCGAAGTCCTCGGGGAACTCCCGCTCGAGCTCGGCCATGACGCTTCGGCGGTGCGGCGTGGCGCAGTGCTGGAGGTCGCGCGTGATGATCCGGCCGAACCTGTCGCGCAGCAGCGCGCGGTTGACGCGCGCGGCGTTGTCATGCCCGCTGCGGGTCGCATCCGGCGCCCCCGTGCCGATCCGCACGTCCGATTCGACGAACTGCGTGATCCCGGCCGCGGTGAAGAACAGCTCCGGACGCACGGGCCGACCGAAGAACATGTCGTCGTTCGAGTACAGGAAGTGCTCGGCCAGGCCCGGGATGCGGTGAAGCTGGGCCTCGACCGCATGAGAGTTGTGCGTGGGCAGCACCGACGTGTCGGCGAAGAACTCCTCGCTGCGGACCACTCGCACGCGCGGGTGCTCGCGCAGCCACCACGGCACGGGACTGTCGGTGGCGATCCAGATCGTCCGGATCCACGGCGCGAACATGTGCACGCTGCGCAGCGCATAGCGCAGCTCGTCGATCTGGCGGAACCGCGCCGCGTGGTCGTCGCCGTCGCCGACGACGTACGCGTTCATGCGCTTCGCGCGTTC
Source organism: Microbacterium sp. (assembly GCF_031178525.1). GTDB lineage: Bacteria > Actinomycetota > Actinomycetes > Actinomycetales > Microbacteriaceae > Microbacterium. The sequence goes on along the minus strand of NZ_JAPSJA010000026.1, from coordinate 13,498 downwards.
GCGCTGGAAGTCGCTGGAGGATCCGTCGACCCACGAGAAGACGATGTCGACGGGTGCGGTGAACTCGTTCGCCCCCGGCGTCCACATGCCCTCGATCGTCTGCCACTCCCGGCCGTGACGGTCGACCCTGTCCAGGGTCAGGTCGTCCACGGCGATCGAGCGGCGCGTGAGCGCGTTGGGGCGCGGTGCGTGCAGCATGCCGCCCTCGCGCCGCCAGAACTCCAGTCGCACGCCGTACTCGGCGCCGTAGCGCAGGGATCCGGACGGCACGACGCGGGGACGGAAGACCGTGGCGACGTCCGCGCGGCCGAAGGCGTTCGCCGCGCCGGCGAAGACGGCGCGCACGGTTCCGCCCTCACGGCGAGCCGCGGCCCATGGTCCTCTGTCCGCCGCCTCGTCCAGCGCCGCCAGAGCCGCCTCGCGCTGCGAGTGGGGAAGGGCGAGCGCGGGCCGCCCGCTCGATCGACGCAGCAGCCAGGGCTCGAGTCCGTGGGACTCGAGCAGCGCGGCGAGGTCGAGCAGGTCGAAGGTCTCCGCCTGCGCGGGGGTCGCGGCGGTCACCAGGTGCGGCAGGCCGCCTACGATGCGGATCGCGTCGGTCGCCTCGGCGGCCGTGTTCGGGAGGGCGGGGGCGGTCTCGTCGGGTCGCCACGGGGCAGGGTCCACCAGCGTCATCGATCACCTCTGTTCAGAGAGCGGGTCGGTCTGCGCCATCGCTCCCGGCGAGGGGAAAGATCCGGAGGACGTCGAGTCCAGCCTCGGATCCGGGACGAGAACGATGCGGCGCTGCCGGCGCGGAGCAGCCGGTGCACCGAGCATAGTTGCTGGAACCGCGAGCCGCCCAGCCGCGACATAGGTCACGGACCGATAACATGGGTCCGTATGCCCGTCGCCGTGCGGCGGGGAACACGGCACCGCCGCTCGACCCGGGCGAGGGCCGAGGACGAGGAGACATCACGTGGCGAATCCCTTCGAGAAGCTGCTCCGCGCCGGAGAGGGACGCGTCCGCCGCCGCCTGCAGCAGGTGGTCGCGGCCGTGGGCGCCCTCGAGGAGGACTACACGCAGCTCACCGACGAGGAGCTGCGCGGCGAGACCGCCGAGCTGCGCGCCCGATTCGAGGCCGGCGAGACGCTGGACCACCTGATGCCCGAGGCCTTCGCCGCGGTGCGTGAGGCGGCCAAGCGCACGCTCGGCATGCGTCCGTACGACGTGCAGATCATGGGTGGCGCGGCGCTTCATCTGGGCAACATCGCCGAGATGAAGACCGGTGAGGGAAAGACGCTCGTCGCGACCCTTCCCGCGTACCTCAACGCGATCGCCGGCAAGGGCGTGCACGTCATCACGGTGAACGACTTCCTCGCGTCGTACCAGGCCGAGCTGATGGGTCGCGTGTACCGCGCGCTCGGCATGACGACCGGCGTGATCGTGTCGGGGCAGACGCCGGCCGTGCGTCGTGAGCAGTACGCGGCCGACATCACCTACGGCACCAACAACGAGTTCGGTTTCGACTACCTGCGCGACAACATGGCGTGGCGCAAGGAGGACCTCGTCCAGCGCGGTCACTTCTTCGCGATCGTGGACGAGGTCGACTCGATCCTGATCGACGAGGCCCGCACCCCGCTGATCATCTCGGGCCCGTCGTCGGGCGAGGCGAACCGCTGGTTCACCGAGTTCGCGAAGGTCGCGCGCACGCTCGAGGAGGGCGTCGACTTCGAGGTCGACATCAAGAAGCGCACCGTCGGCGTGCTCGAGGCGGGCATCGAGAAGGTCGAGGACTACCTCGGCATCGACAACCTGTACGAGTCGGCGAACACGCCGCTCATCTCCTTCCTGAACAACTCGATCAAGGCGCTCGCGCTGTTCAAGCGCGACACCGACTACGTCGTGATGAACGACGAGGTCATGATCGTCGACGAGCACACGGGACGCATCCTGGTCGGCCGCCGCTACAACGAGGGCATCCACCAGGCGATCGAGGCGAAGGAGGGCGTGCCGGTCAAGGCCGAGAACCAGACCCTCGCGACCGTGACCCTCCAGAACTACTTCCGCCTGTACGACAAGCTGTCGGGCATGACGGGCACGGCCGAGACGGAGGCCGGCGAGTTCATGTCGACGTATTCGCTCGGCGTGATCCCGATCCCGACCAACAAGCCGATGGTCCGCTCGGATCAGCGCGATCTCGTCTACCGCAACGAGAAGGGCAAGTTCGCGCAGGTCGTCGAGGACATCGCGGAGCGCCACGAGAAGGGCCAGCCCGTGCTGGTCGGCACCGTGAGCGTCGAGAAGAGCGAGTACCTGTCCCGTCTGCTCGCGAAGAAGGGCATTCGCCACGAGGTCCTGAACGCGAAGAACCATGCGCGCGAGGCCGAGATCGTGGCGCGCGCCGGACGCCTCGGCAGTGTCACGGTCGCCACCAACATGGCCGGACGAGGCACCGACATCATGCTCGGCGGCAACGCCGAGTTCCTCGCCGTGCAGGAGATGAAGGCGAAGGGGATGGATCCGGCGAGCACGGATCCGGAGGAGTACGACGCCGAGTGGGCGGTCGTGTTCGAACGCGTGCGCAGCGAGGTCGCCGAGGAGGCGGCGAAGGTCGTCGAGGTCGGCGGTCTCTACGTGCTCGGCACCGAGCGCCACGAGTCGCGCCGCATCGACAACCAGCTGCGCGGTCGCGCGGGACGACAGGGAGACCCCGGCGAGAGCCGCTTCTACCTGTCCCTCGAGGACGACCTGATGCGCCGCTTCCAGTCGGGCGCCGCCGATGCGCTGCTGGCGCGCACCGACCTTCCCGACGACGTGGCGATCGAGTCGCGCCTGGTGTCGAACCTCATCAAGAACGCGCAGGCTGCGATCGAGTCGCGCAACGCGGAGGCGCGCAAGAACGTCCTGAAGTACGACGACGTCCTGAACCGACAGCGCGAGGCGATCTACTCCGATCGTCGTCACATCCTGCAGGGCGACGACATCGCGGATCGCGTGCAGCACTTCATCGAGGACGCCATCACGGCCGTGATCGACGAGCACACCGCGGGCGGGCACAACGAGAGCTGGGACTTCGACGCGCTGTGGACCGAGCTGAAGACGCTCTACCCCGTTGGCGTCACGATCGACGAGGTCGTCGCGGAGGCGGGCGGCCGCAAGGGCGGCATCACGGCGGAGGGGCTCAAGCGCGAGCTGCTGAGCGACGCGAAGATCGCGTACGACAAGCGCGAGGAGACGCTCGGCACCGCCGCGATGCGCGAGCTCGAGCGCCGCGTCGTGCTGCAGGTGCTCGACCGCCGCTGGCGTGACCACCTCTACGAGATGGACTACCTCAAGGACGGCATCGGGCTGCGCGCCATGGCGCAGCGTGATCCGCTGATCGAGTACCAGCGCGAGGGCTACTCGATGTTCCAGACGATGATGGGCCAGATCAAGGAGGAGGCCGTCGGCTACCTCTTCAATCTCGAGGTGCAGGTGCGCCGCGTGGGCGAGGGCGAGCAGGCGCAGGCCGAGGTCGAGGCGAAGGGCCTGTCCGACCAGCCGGTCGACCAGCAGCTCGAGTACTCCGCGCCCAACGATGCGGGCGAGATCGAGGTGCGCAACGACCGCGGCCAGGTGAACAAGGCCGCGACGGATCGGGTGCGGCGCACGGCCCAGCAGCCCGCGCAGACGCACGCGACCGCGTCGCAGACCGGACCGGGGGCGAGCGCCTTCGGTCAGGCGGCGGATGCGGCGACGCAGCAGGGAGCCCCGATGAACCGCGAGCAGCGGCGCGCCGCCAAGAAGCGGTAGCCTCCTCAGCCGGCGCGCGCTCCGCTCGAGGATCGCGGGACGTGCGTCCCGTGTGTTCCCGAGTGGAGCGCGCGTCGGCCGGCAAAGACCGAACGCAGGTCCACGCGTGCGAGCGTGGACCGGTGGGCCTCGGCATATCCTGAGGCGATGACCACCCCTGTCTCGACCGGCCCGCAGCCCGGCGCCCGCCGCCTGCGTTCGCTGGATCAGTCCTCGAAGCTCAAGAACGTCCTCTACGAGATCCGGGGCGCCGCCCTGGACGAGGCGGCTCGGCTCGAGGCCGCGGGGCACTCGGTGCTCAAGCTCAACACCGGCAACCCGGCGATCTTCGGCTTCGAGGCGCCGTACCAGATCGTGCGCGACATGATCGCCGCCGTCCCGACCGCGCATGGTTACAGCGAGAGCCGCGGCATCCTCGCCGCGCGCCGCGCGATCGTCAGCCGCTACGAGGAGATCCCGGGCTTCCCGCACGTGGATCCGCAGAACGTCTACCTCGGCAACGGCGTCTCCGAGCTCATCACGATGACGATGCAGGCGCTGCTCGATCAGGGCGATGAGGTCCTCATCCCCGCGCCGGACTACCCGCTCTGGACGGCCATGACGAGCCTGTCCGGCGGCACCCCGGTGCACTACATCTGCGACGAGCAGAACGGGTGGAACCCGGACCTCGAGGACATCCGAGCGAAGATCACCGATCGCACAAAGGCGATCGTGATCATCAACCCCAACAACCCGACAGGCGCGGTGTACTCGCGCGAGGTGCTGGAGAGCATCGCCGACATCGCCCGCGAGCATTCGCTGCTCGTGCTGAGCGATGAGATCTACGACCGGATCCTGTACGACGGGGCCCAGCACATCCCCATGGCGACCGTCGCGCCCGACCTGCTGTGCCTCACCTTCAACGGCCTGTCGAAGACCTACCGCGTGGCGGGCTATCGGTCGGGCTGGATGGTGATCACCGGCCCGCAGGAGCACGCGAAGGGCTTCATCGAGGGCATCACGCTGCTGGCCTCGACCCGCCTGTGCCCCAACGTCCCCGCCCAGCACGCGGTGCTCGCGGCCCTCACCGGCGTGCAGACGATCGACTCCCTCGTGGCGCCGCAGGGGCGCCTGCTCGAGCAGCGCGACGTGACGTGGGAGAAGCTGAACGAGATCCCGGGCGTGTCGTGCGTCAAGCCGCAGGGCGCGCTGTACGCGTTCCCGCGGCTCGACCCCGAGGTGCACGAGATCCGCGACGACGCGAAGCTCGTCTACGACCTGCTCGTCGCCGAGCGCATCCTGCTCGTGCAGGGCACGGGGTTCAACTGGGCGACTCCTGACCACCTGCGCATCGTCACGCTTCCGGAGGCGCGCGTGCTGAGCGAGGCGGTCGAGCGCCTGGGCAACTTCCTGAGCTCGTACACGCAGTAGCGGTCACCGGGTCCCGCGGCCCGGGATCCGCGGATCACAGGATCGACAGGCTCGTCGCGCGCCAGCGGCGATCCATGCCCTCGAGGCGCATGGCGACGGCGCGCGTGCGCTGCGGCGTCTCGACGACGATGACGCTCTCGACCACGCCGTCCGCGGGAGACGAGTGCCGGATCGAGCGGACCGCGTAGACGGGTCGGAGGGCCGGCTGGCGTCGGGCGCTGCGGGCGCGCACGGCCATGCCGGCTCGTGTGACCAGCGAGCGGTACGGCTCCTCGGTGAGCCAGCGGGCGAGCTGCTCGGGCTCGCGCACGCCTGCGAGCACCTCGAGCACGCCGCGGGTCAGCGCGGTCAGCAGCGGCTCGGGGTCCGGGAGGCGCTCGCTCGGCGTGTGCTGACGGGCGAAGTGCTCCTCGACGTCTGCGAGCTTGCGCAGCGGCGGGTGCGCGGCGGCCGAGGACGGTTGCGGCGACGACAGCGGTTGGGACATCGAGACCCCCGGGTTATCGGTGCGGAACGAGTCGCCAGTCCAACACCGGCCGTCGAGGCCTCCCGAGTCGGCACGTATGTCCGTGGAGACGCACGCGGGCACGAAGCGCCTGTGGACAGCCGCCGCGGGGGCCTCGAGCGGTGGCCTACGCTCGGCCCGTGCGATGGGAGCGCTTCTTCGACGACCTGGAGGACCAGCTCGCCGCCGAGTGGGAGGCGGAACGCGCCGCGCTCGAATCGGAGGCGGAGCGGCTCCGCCTCGCGCGCGTCGATCTGCGGGCTCGGCTCGTCGGCCTGGCGCGCGACGCCGAGGCGCCCCTCACGATCGAACTGGCCGACGGGCTGTCGGTCGAGGTGCGGATCTCGGCGGTCGGCGCCGACTGGGTCGCGGCGGCGGAGAACGGCGGCGGGCGCCGGCTCCTGCTCGCGCGCATCCCGGCGATCCGCGCCGTGCAGGCCTCCCACGACGATCTGCTGCGCAGTGCGCGACCCGTCGAGCACGGCGACCGGCTGGCCGAGCGCGTCACGTTCGCGCTCGCGATGCGCGACCTCGCCCGTCGTCGCGTGGGCGTGGCGATCGGCGTGCCCTCGCACGGCGACGGCTCATCCGGACGGGTCCTGACCGGCACGGTGGATCGCGTCGGAGGGGATCATCTCGACCTCGCGCTGCATGACGCCGGAGCACCCCGACGTGCGTCGGAGGTGCGCTCCTACCGGATGCTGCCGCTCTCCGCGATCGCCTGGGTGAGGATCGACGCCGCGGCCGGTGTGCCCGTCGTCTGAGGCAACGCCCGGGCCGCGTTCGTCAGCGGTTCGTGCCCCACAGCTCGGGGAAGCTCGCGGCATTGGACTGCCGCCACAGCGCCATGCGGCGCGCCTCCTCGACCTGGGCGTCGAGGTACTCGGCCACGCTGTCGCGCTCGATGCGCCAGCGCGCGGGCGAGCCGACGCGGGCGCCGCGCAGTCGTCCGTCCTGCACGAGCTCGATGACCTCCTCCACGCGGATGCCCAGCAGCTCGGCGACCTGAGCGGGGGGCACGTGACGGCGTGACGGATCGTCGACCATGCCCCCATTATGAGCGCCGCCTCAGGCACGGACAGGACGACATCCGGGCCTGTGGAGAACCTCGGTCGGGCATCGCCGGTTTTTGCGACGATGCCCGCATGAGCACGATGACCGCCACCCCGACCGGCACCGCCCGGGCGTCGTCCCCGGCCCCGCGCACGACGCGTCGGGTCTGGGCCGACGCGCGCTTCGTGATCGGCCTGGTCCTGGTGGCCGCTTCCATCGCGGGCGTGTGGTTCGTCGTCGGGGCCGCGCGGCAGACCGTGCCGGTGCTCGCGGCGTCCGGCACGCTCGTCGCCGGTCAGGCCATCACCGCGGCCGATGTGACGGTGGTCGAGGTCGCGCTCGGGCAGGCGCAGGGCGCCTATGTGGCGCCGGAGGCGATCGGCGAGGGGCTCGTGGCGCTGCGCACGATCGGGCGAGGTGAGCTGCTGCCCGCGGGCGCCACGGGCTCCGCTGAACGCAGCGACCGCACGTCCGTCGTCGTGCGCAGTTCGGTCGACGTGCCGGCGGGGGTGGATCGCGGCGCGCTCGTCGAGCTGTGGGAGACGCCGCCCGCGGAGGAGCCGGGGACGTTCGGGGCGCCGCGCATCCTGGTCGCCGACGCCGTGGTGGCGCGCGTGACGCGCGAGGACGGGGTGATGGCGTCGAGCGGTGCGGCACTCGAGCTCGTGATCGACCGCGCGCGCGTCGCCGACGTGCTCGCGGCCGTCGCGGCCGGATCTGTGCTGTCGGCCGTGCCGACCACGGGCGAGGGGGCCGCGGCGCTTCCCGAGCCCGGGACGACGGATCCCGCCGAGGAGGAGGGCGAGTGATCGCGCTCGTCGTCGCGGATCGGTCCGACGCCGAGCGCCTGGTGGAGGAGCTGCGCGACGAGGGAGTCACGGTGCTCGCGGTCGTGGGGCCGGACACGCTCGCCACGGCGGAGGAACCTTTCTCAGGCCTCACGACGCGCCTGGCGGAGGCCGACACGCTCGTGCTCGCGGCCGGAGGGGTGCTGACGGCGGCGCTCGTGGCGCACTGCGACCGTCACGGCGTGCGCATCGTCGTGCTCGCCGACCGTCCCGCCGACGTGCGGGCCGCGCGCAGCTTCGGGCTGACCGATCCGCTGCCGTCCGACGCGCCGGGGTGGCGGATCGTCGCCGCGGCAGGCGGAGGGCGGATCACCGACTCCGCCGAGGAGCGCGAGCGCGGCCGGATCATCGTGGTGTGGGGCCCGGAGGGCGCTCCCGGCCGCACGACGCTCGCGATCGAGCTCGCGGTCGAGCATGCGAGGGCCGGATCGCACGTGGCGCTGATCGACGCGGACAGCCACGCGCCGGCGCTCGCGATCGCGGCGGGCCTGGCGGACGAGAGTCCGGGCTTCGCGGCCGCGTGCCGGCAGGCCGAGTTCGGTCTGCTCGATGCCGGAGAGCTGCTGCGCGTGAGCGTGCCCCTCGGCGACCCGGACGGTCGGGTGGACGTCCTGACCGGCATCAACCGTGTCTCGCGCTGGCCCGAGCTGTCCGGGCCGCGCGTCGCGGCGGCGCTCGTGGTGATCCGGGACTGGGCGGACGTCGTGATCGTCGACGTCGCAGCGACGCTGGAATCGGACGAGGAGATCGTGAGCGACCTCGACGGTCCGCGCCGCAATGCGGCGACGCTCGCCGCGCTGAGCGTGGCCGATCACGTGGTGGCGGTCGGCTCGGCGGATCCGGTGGGGCTCTCGCGCCTTGTGCGGGGCCACGCGGAGCTGCGTCGCATCGTGGGCGCGACGCCGGTGCGGGTCGTGATCAACAGACTGCGCTCGGGGCCGCTCGGCATCGATCCGCGGGGGCAGGTGCGCCGCGCGCTCGAGCGCTTCTCGGGCATCACCGAGGTCTCCTTCATCCCCGACGATCGCCGGGCAGCGGATGCCGCGCTGCTCGCGGCGCGCCCCGTCGGCGAGGTCGCACCGCGATCCGGACTCGCGCAGGCCGTGCGCCGGCTGGCGGCGCAGATGCGGCTCCGCGGCATGTCGCGCGAGCCGCGCTCGGCGCCGCTCGCGGCCGGGCGGCCGCGGCGTCGCGCCTTCCGCGCGGACAGCAGACGGGGAGCGGCGATCCTCGACCCATAAGCTTGACGTGTGTCGACCCTCAGTGACCTCGTCTACGCCCAGGGAATCGCGAGCGAGGCGGACGTCGAGTGGCTTCATCGCCTCGCCGGCGACGGGCAGCTGCTCGCAGATCTGTCCTTCGCGGACATCGTGATGTGGGTTCCCGCCTCCGACGACTCGTTCGTCGCCGTCGCGCACACGCGGCCGGGCGGTGCGGCGACGCTGTTCTACCGCGACATCGTGGGGGAGAGGATCCGCCCGCAGTGGCAGGCGCAGGTCCGCGAGGCGTTCACGGCCCCCGGCATCATCGACTCGTCCAGCCCCGAGTGGTTCGAGGAGACCCCCACGCGCGTGCGCGCCGTGCCGATCGTGCGCAAGCTCGACGGCGACCAGGCCGTGATGGGTGTCCTGACGCGGCACACGAACCTGGGCGACGTGCGCGCGCCGTCGCGCCAGCAGATCACGTTCAACGACTGCGCCGACGACATCTTCCGGATGATCGCGACGGGCGACTTCCCCGACCTGTCCGCGCCGACGGGTCCGCGCAGGGGCGCACCGCGTGCGGCCGACGGCCTGATCCGCCTCGACGTCGACGGCGTCGTCACCTTCGCGAGCCCGAACGCGCTGTCGGCGTTCAACCGCGTCGGCTTCGCGGACGAGCTCGAGGGCGAGTCGCTCGCCGAGGTGACGAGCCGGATCCTGCCTGCCGCGCGCGACACCGACGAGTCGCTGCCGGTCGTGGTGACCGGCCGCGCCCCGTGGCGCACCGACATCGAGGCGCGCGGCGTCACGGTGTCCCTGCGGGCGATCCCGCTGCGCGACCACGGTAACCGGACGGGCGCGATCGTGCTCTGCCGCGACGTCACCGAGCTGCGCCACCAGGAGCAGGAGCTGCTGACGAAGGACGCGACGATCCGCGAGATCCATCACCGCGTCAAGAACAACCTGCAGACGGTGGCGTCCCTGCTGCGCATCCAGGCTCGTCGCACGAAGTCCGAGGAGGCCCGCGAGTCGCTGACGCAGGCGATGCAGCGCGTCGCGGCGATCGCGGTCGTGCACGACACGCTGTCGGAGGGGCTGTCGCAGAACGTCGACTTCGACCAGGTGTTCGACCGCGTGCTGCGACTGGTCGCCGAGGTCGCGGCCGCCCCCAACACGCTCGCCCACACGCACTCGATCGGGAAGTTCGGCGTGCTGCCCAGCGAGTACGCCACTCCGCTCGCGCTCGCGCTCACCGAGCTGGTGACCAACGCCGTCGAGCACGGGCTGAAGGGTCAGGAGGGCAAGGTGGAGATCATCGCCGAGCGCGACGAGGAGCAGCTCGTGGTCCGCGTGCGCGACTCCGGCAGCGGCCTTCCCGAAGGCACCGTGGGGCGCGGACTGGGCACGCAGATCGTGCGCACCCTGATTCAGGGAGAGCTCAGCGGGTCCATCGAGTGGCGCACGCTGAGCGGCGAGGAGCCTCCCGCGGGCGGTCAGATCGAGAGCGGCACCGAGGTGCTGATCGAGATCCCGCTGAAGTGGATCAAGCGATAGCGCGGACATGAGAAGAGGCGCCCTCCGCGGAGGGCGCCTCTTCTCAGTGGGCTGTGTGTGGGAGCGCGAGTCAGCCGGCGCGGCGCGCACGAGCGGCTCGGCGCTTCAGCGCGCGACGCTCGTCCTCGCTGAGTCCGCCCCACACGCCCGAGTCCTGACCGGACTCGAGGGCGTACTGCAGGCAGACCTCGGTGACGGTGCACCGTGCGCACACGGACTTGGCCTTCTCGATCTGGTCGACTGCCGGGCCGGTGTTGCCGACCGGGAAGAAGAGTTCCGGGTCGACCGTCAGGCAGGCCGCCTTGTCGCGCCAATCCATGGTGATGCTCCTCGCAATGTGGTGGGGTTCGATCGGAGCGGATGACGCTCGCTTTCGAGGGTGGGAAGCGCATCCATTCGGGTCGGATACGCTGGTCATGGCGTGAGCCGCGGCCCACGACCCACCACGTTGTGGGAAACATGCCGTTAACAATCTTCGTACAGCCGGGTACCGAGCACAAGGGTCAATTCGGCTGCGCGCCTTCGAATCGTCTGTACGCCCACGAACCCGTGAGGAGAGTCCGATGCCTCGCCGGATCGCCCGGATCGCCGCCGTGCTGCTCGCGCTCGAGGCCGCAGGGATCCTCGCGCTGATCGTCTGGCAGGTCGTCGCACTGGCGGGCGCGGACACGACGGATCCGGTCAGCGCGGTCGCGCTCATCGTGCTGACCGCGGTGGGCGCGGTCGCGGTCGGCGCGTTCGCCGCCGCGACGTGGCGCGGACGGTCGTGGGGACGCTCGGGCGGCGTGGTGACGCAGCTGCTGATCGTCGCCGTCGCGGTGGGAGCGCTCACGGGAGAGTTCCCCCAGGTCGGCGTGGCCGTCGCGCTCGCCGCGCCCGCGGTGGTGGTGCTCGTGCTGCTGTTCCTGGCGGCGCGCGAGGCGCACGCGCAGGATGGCGCGAACCGCGAGAGCGCGCGCGAGGACTGAGTCAGTTCGGGATCGTCGTCGCCGGCGTCGCCGGCGTCGCGGGGGTCGCCGTCGGCTCGCCCGCCAGGTGCCGGCCGAGGAGCGCGGCACCCGCCACGGCTGCGGGCATCACGACGATCGCGGCGCCCGGCACGAGGAAGCACGCGTGCACCGCGACGCCGAAGCCCAGCACGCGCGTCCGGTTCGCCTTCAGGAGGGCGGCGCGCCGCGTCCCGTCCAGGCCCCGCGCCGTGAGTCCCCGCGAGGAGAGCTCGTCGGCGATCACCCGGCCGTTCAGCAGCGCCCCGACGACGGCGCCCGTGATGCCGCCGACGACCGGCACGAGGGCAACGAGTCCGGCGCACAGCGCGGACAGCAGGCCCTTGCCGAACAGGCCGAGAGCGTCGCCGATCGACTTGCCGATGCCATACGGCGCGTCGGGGACGGTGCCGCCCAGGTCCTGTTCGACCGAGCGCCAGATCCTGTCGTAGAAGGGCTCTCCGACGACGAGCGTGAGGGCCGTGAACGTCGTGATCGCCAGCACGATCGCTCCGCCCATGAGGGCGATCCCGAGCAGCCATCGCAGCAGGTTCGCCCACAGTTCGTCCCACCCGTCCGCGAACGGCGTGACGGCATCGAGCAGGCCCGGCAAGGCGAAGCCGAGTGCGACGAGCGCTCCCGCCAGGGCCAGCCCGACGATCGCGGCGGGGATGAGTCCCGCCGCCATCACGCCGGGATGACGCCGCCACCAGCCGAAGCCGGCGATCAGCGTCCGCACTCCCCGTCCGAACTCGCGCACGCCTCCAGGATAGGCGGGTGAGAGGCCCGCGCCTGCGGCGGCCGAACGACAAGACGGTGTGCGCGGGAATACCCGCGGACGCATGGCGTTTAAGTTGACAGACCTTGACTCAAGTTCCAAACTTGATGCGACGGCACGCAACTTTGCGATTCCATTTCGGGAGGAGATCCGGGATGCCCGACACCCCTTCGACTGGCGACTTCTTCGGCGCGAGCGCGTTCGACGAGTTCCTCGCCCGTTATCTGCAGGGCGAGCGCGCCCGCGCTGCCCGTTCGGTCGATCTGAGCCGCTACCTCAGCGCGCGCACGCAGGAGCTGCTGCAGCGCGCGGGCCGCTTCGCGCTCGGCCGCGGCCAGCACGAGCTCGACGCGCTGCACGTGCTGCACGTCCTCACGGAGGACCGCGCGGTGTCCTCCGCCATCTCGCGCGTCGGAGCGGACGGCGCCGCCGTCGCGGCAGCCGCCGAGCAGCGTCTGCCGCAGGCCGGTCCCGGCGTGGACGCCGAGGGCGCGGTCATCACGCCCGCCGTGCAGCGCGCCCTGTTCCATGCGTTCCAGGTGGCTCGGTCGTCCGGCTCGACGTACATCGACCCCGAGCACGTCTTCTTCGCGCTCGTGCTGGCTCAGGACACCCCCGCCGGGCAGATCCTGTCGACCGCCGGCATCACGGCCGAGGCCCTCACGCAGGGCGTCCGCGAGACCGTCGCGCCTGAGAGCGCCGAAGCGCCGAGCGCGGCGCCGCAGGGCGGCGGCATGCTGGAGACCTACGGCACGGACCTCACGCAGCGGGCCCGTGACGGCCTGCTCGACCCCGTGATCGGTCGCGCGTCCGAGATCGAGCAGACGATCGAGATCCTGTCGCGGCGCACGAAGAACAATCCCGTGCTCGTCGGCGAGGCCGGCGTCGGCAAGACCGCCGTCGTCGAGGGACTCGCGCGCGCGATCGTGGCGGGGGACGTTCCCGAGCAGCTGCGCGAGAAGAGCGTGATCTCGCTCGACCTTGCCGCCATGCTGGCGGGCACCCGCTACCGCGGCGACTTCGAGGAGCGCCTGACCAAGACCGTCGAGGAGGTCGCAGCGCGCAAGGACGAGGTCATCCTGTTCATCGACGAGATCCACACGGTCGTCGGCGCGGGCGGCGGCGGCGAGGGCGCGATGGACGCCGGCAACATCCTGAAGCCCCGTCTGGCGCGTGGCGAGCTGCACCTGATCGGCGCGACCACGCTCAAGGAGTACCGCACGATCGAGAAGGACGCCGCGCTCGAGCGCCGCTTCCAGCCTGTGCGGGTGGGCGAGCCGTCGGTGACGGACGCGATCGAGATCCTGCGCGGTCTGCGCTCGGCGTACGAGGAGCACCACCGCCTCACGTACACGGACGAGGCGCTGCGCGCCGCGGTGGAGCTCAG
>NZ_JAPSJA010000193.1 GCF_031178525.1 Microbacterium sp. | reverse complement strand
CGGTGGCGTACGGCATCTGCACGTGGACGGGCCTGGGCGAGGCGAATGCGCTGACGTGGCTGATCACGCTCGTCGTGGCCGCGGTCGTCTCGTGGTTCGGCACCGACGCGATCAGCCGTCTCCGCGCAACGCGCGACGCCGCCGCGGTCAAGCGCCTCGGTCTGGCCTGAGCGTCAGCCCACGCAGTCCCCGGTCGACACGGCGTCGCTCGCCCCGTCCACCTGCTCCAGCGCGGGCAGCAGCTCGCTCGTCGTCATGGCGTAGCCGACGTCTGCCTGCAGTTCATCGCGCGCGAAGATGACGCCGGCCACGGCACCCTCGGTCGTCAGCACGGGGCCGCCCGAGTTGCCGGGGTACACCGCGGCCGCGAGCGCGTAGACCTCGCGAGGCGCGACCGATCCCCCGTAGATGTCCGCGATGGGCGCTGCACCGACCGCCGCGATCGAGGCGGTCGTGGTGCGGAACGGGCCGCCGTACGGGAATCCCTGGATGACCGCGGGATCGCCCGTCGCGAGCGGCTCGACGAGCGGCAGTGCGGCGGCATCCACGTCCACGGAGATCACGGCCAGGTCGTCGACCGCATCGAAGTACACGACGCGTCCGTCGCGCGCCGGCTCCCCCGGCAGCTCGACGATCGGCGTGTCCATCCCGGCGACGACGTGGGCGTTCGTCACCAGCAGGTCCTCTGCGGCGACGAATCCGGTGCCGCTCGCACCGCGGCCGCACGAGTTCGCGCCGTGGATGCGGGCGACCGAGGCCGCCGCGGTCCGCAGCGCGGGGTCGTCCGTGTCGACGGTGGCGGCCGTCGACGTGTCGACCTCGCCGAGCAGGCCGCTGATGGTGGGCAGCACCGTCTCGCCGAGGATCGCGGCATGCAGCCGCGCCATCGCCTCGGACACGGGCGGCGGCGTGAGGCGGTCGATCGTGCGCAGCGCGCTGGACGAGGCCACCGCCGACGACACGACCGGGATGCCGGCGCTGACGATGCCCGAGCCCACGAGCGTGAGCGCGAGCGCGGCCGCGACCGCGCCGAGCACTCCGCCCAGCAGCCGCTCGACGACCTTGAGGCGCAGCTTGTCCGCCCCGCGGCGGATCGTGGACCCGACGAGGGATCCGAGCGTCGCGCCGATCGCGAGGAGGGCGATCGCGCCGCCCACGACGGTCAGGGGGCGCCACATCGGCTCGACCACTCCCGCGAGCAGCGGCAGCACCCACGGCGCGGCGAGCCCGCCGATCACCAGGCCGCACAGCGTGCCGAGCGCCGAGAACAGCCCGACGCGCAGCCCGACCACCAGTGCGACGACCAGCAGCACCACGATCACGATGTCGACCACGGGCAGCACGGGCTCCTCCTTCGGGCGGCGCGACGCCTCACTGCCCGTCCATCAGGCTATTGCGCACTCCTGCGCCCCGCCCGTGAACGCCCCACTCAGCGCCTCGACTCAGGCCGCCGGACATCCGCCGTGCGACGCGCCCCATGCAGGGCGGAGGCCGTCCGCGTGCCGGTTACGACGCGAGGCCGAGGGCGTCCATCCGGCGCGCGTGCGCGGCCATCAGGGCCGTGAACACCGGCTCGACCTTCTTCTCGTCGTCGACGCCCAGGCGCTGCGGGCGCAGCGCGGCGCGCGCGACCAGCAGCGTGTCGCCGACGAGACGGCGGGCCCACATCGACAGCAGTGAGCGCATCTCGTCGTCGTCATCGATCGTCGCCCGGATCAGGTCGACGATGAGCTCGCGATCGCTGTCGACGTTCAGGATGCGCGCCACGCGGCGACCCGTCTCGCCGTAGCTCGCGGCGAGCGCACGGTAGAAGTCGTCGAGCATACCCGCCGTGATGTGGACCGACAGCATCGTCTCCCTCGGCCGAGCGCCGATCGTGGCGCGGCGGAAGCCGTCGAGCTGCTCCTGGAAGGGGCGCATGATCGCGGCCGGCTCCTCCCCGCGATCCCGGATCACGTCGATGATCGCGCGGTGCTTCACGAGCGCGGCGCCCGCCGCGAGCGACAGCGCCTCCTTCTCGCGCAGATCGGGCGTCGCGCGGATGAGCCGGGTCAGCGTCTCGAAGTAGCCGAGCTGGAGATACGCGGCCTGACCGAGGAAGGTCTCGACGGCGGGCGCGAGCTCCTCGAAGTCGACGCGCTTGGCGTCGCCCATCTCGCCGCGGGAGCGCAGACGCAGCATCCTCGCGGGCGGGCGGCGCCGCCAGAACGTCCAGTTGACCACGGCCTAAGCCTACGGGTGCGCCTTGGAAGCGCTCGCACCGGAGATCAGCGAACGGCGCCCGGCTCCGGGGAGTGTCAGGGTGCTCCGGTAGGCTGATACGGTCCCCGGCGACGGATCGGGGCCGCCGCGCCTGGAGCAGAGAAGGGCGTGGATCCCATCTCCTCAGGCAGCGACGGCTGCCGGACAGGCCACCTGAACATCGTGACCACTTTCACCGACCTCGGCGTCGATCAGGACATCGTCGACGCCCTCGCCGCGAAGGGGATCGTCGACGCGTTCCCCATCCAGGAGCAGACCATCCCGCTGGCCCTTCCCGGCCAGGACCTCATCGGACAGGCGAAGACCGGCACCGGCAAGACCTTCGGCTTCGGCATCCCGGTGGTGCAGCGTCTCGGGCGGAACCCCGAGCCGGGCGTCAAGGCGCTCATCGTCGTGCCGACGCGCGAACTCGCGGTCCAGGTCTACGAGGACCTCGACCTGCTCACCTCCAACCGCTCGACCAGCGTCGTCGCGATCTACGGCGGCAAAGCCTACGAGGGCCAGATCGACCAGCTCAAGGCCGGCGCCCAGATCGTCGTCGGCACGCCCGGCCGCCTCATCGATCTCGCGGGCCAGCGCCTGCTCGACCTGTCGAACGCGACCGAGGTCGTGCTCGACGAGGCCGACAAGATGCTCGATCTCGGCTTCCTCGCCGACATCGAGAAGATCTTCCAGAAGGTCGCGCAGGTGCGACACACGCAGCTATTCAGCGCCACGATGCCGGGGCCGATCGTCGCCCTCGCTCGTCGCTTCATGACGAACCCCATCCACATCCGCGCGACGGATCCGGATGAGGGCCTCACGCAGGCGAACATCAAGCACGTCATCTACCGCGCGCACTCGCTCGACAAGGACGAGATCATCGCGCGCATCCTGCAGGCCGAGGGCGCAGGCAAGACCGTGATCTTCACGCGCACCAAGCGCGCGGCCCAGCGTCTCGTCGACGAGCTCGGCGACCGCGGGTTCAGCGTGGGCGGCGTGCACGGCGACATGGGTCAGGAGCAGCGCGAACGCTCCATGGCCGCGTTCAAGGCCGGTAAGGTCCAGGTCCTGGTCGCGACGGACGTCGCCGCGCGCGGTATCGACGTGGACGACATCACCCACGTGATCAACCACACGATCCCGGACGACGACAAGACGTACCTGCACCGCGCCGGCCGCACGGGCCGCGCCGGCAAGACCGGCATCGCGGTGACGTTCGTGGACTGGGACGACCTGCACAAGTGGGCGCTCATCAACCGCGCGCTCGAGTTCGGTCAGCCCGAGCCGACCGAGACCTACTCGTCGAGCCCGCACCTGTACACCGACCTGAACATCCCGGCTGGCACGAAGGGCCGCCTGACGTCGGCTCCGAAGGCCGAGCGTCCGCGTCCCGAGCGCCGCTCGGACGGCGAGAGCCGTCAGCGCACCCGTCGTCGCGGATCGTCCGACTCGGCGGCCAGCGCCGCCGAGACCGGCGAGAAGTCGGAGGGCTCGGGCACGCACGACGGTGCGGGCAAGGAGCACCACGACGGCAAGTCCGCTCCGGCGCGCCGCCGCCGTCGCCGCCGTTCGTCGGGTCAGACGCCGCAGGGCGCCTGACCTCTCCGCTCCGGGATCGCACGTCCCGGCGCGCGAGGCCGTCTCAAGCCGGATACACCGGCGCGGTGCCGGTGGCGCGCTCGATGAGGCGCGCCACCATGGCGTCGCTTGTCGTGTTCTCACCCGGCAGGTTCGGCTTGCCGCGCCCGTGATAGTCGCTCGAGCCGGTGACGATCAGGTCGCGATCCTCGGCGATCCGGCGCAGGGTGCGCTTGCCCTGCTCGCTGTTCTCGCGGTGCCCGATCTCGAAGCCGGCCAGTCCGGCGTCGATCAGCGCGTGCAGCACCGACTCCGGCATCATGCGGCCCCGGCCCCCGGGGTGCGCGATGATCGCGACTCCCCCGGCCTCGGTCACGAGCCGCACGGCGCGGAACGGATCGGGCGCGTAGTGCGGCTCGTAGTAGCCCTCGCGAGGATGCAGGATGCCGTCGAACGCCTCCGTGCGGTCGCGCGCGAGCCCGCGTGCGACGAGCGCGTCCGCGATATGCGGGCGGCCGACGGTCGCATCCTGCATCGTCTGCGCGAGCACGTCGTCCCACGTCAGGTCGTAGTCGCGCCCGATGTTGGCGACGATGCGCTCGGCCCGGCCGATCCGATCGCCGCGAATGCGATCCATCTCCGCGCGCAGGTCTGCGTCGTCGGGATCGAACAGGTACGACAGCACGTGCACGCTGCGCCAGTCGTGCTTGGCCGAGAACTCCATGCCCGGCAGCAGCGTCATGCCGAGCGACG
>NZ_JAPSJA010000192.1 GCF_031178525.1 Microbacterium sp. | reverse complement strand
TCGCCGACCACCTCGGCGAATCGCGCCCTGACCGGCTCCGGCTCGCCGTGCACGGCTTCGAGAGCGCGTCCCTGGGCGACCCGGTCGGCGGCGATCGCCACGTGCAGCGCGACATCGGCCGCGGCGAACTCGTTGACGAAGTAGCCGAGCTCGCCGAGCCGCGCGACGAGGTCACTCTTGAACGCGCCGAGAGCGTCGGACGGGATCGCCATCGCGTCGGCCGCGCGTCGCAGCGCAGCGAGATCGAACGCCCCCTCCTCCATCTCGTCGTGGGCGAGGCGGCTCACGAACCGACGCTGTGCGAGCTCGGACCCCTCGAGCCGGATGCGCGATCCGGCACGTTCCAGCGACAGCTCGGATCCGCTGAGCAGGGCCCGCACGCGACCGAGGTCCGCCTCGAGCGTCCCAGAGCTGACGTGCATGCGGTCGGCGGTCTCGTACACGTCGATGCCGGCCGGCTGATCCAGCAGCGCGCGCACGAGCGCGTGCAGCCTCTCGCGCGGTGTTCCGGCATCAGCCTCCGCGCCCGCGCGCAGGACCGCCGAAGCCGCCGCCGTGGCGCGATAGCCGGCCGGGCCCGACTCGATCGCCTCCGTCCCCGGCACCCGGGCGTTGGCTGCGGTGACGTAGGTCCGGACGCTGCGCGGCGTGACGCCCAGCTGATCGGCGAGGGTCGCGGCGGTGACCCATTCCCCGCGGCGGATGAGGATGCCGAGCACCCTGTCCTGCCGACGCCGCGTCATGCTCGCCAGTCAACCATGCGGCTCGAGGGGCCACGGTCGAAACTTTCCGCCCGGGCGGAAACAACCCTCGTTGCGGCGCTTACAGCGGCCGGTCAGGATCGAGCAGAAGGACTTTGCGAAGAAGAAGAGGCTGTGCGGTCGATGAGGATCCTCGTGGTGTGCGGTGCGGGCGCGTCCAGCACGTTCGTTGCACTGCGCCTCCGTCGCGCCGCCTCCCTGGCCGGGATGCCGCTCACCGCATCCGCCGGATCCGAGTCCTCTCTCGCGGATGATCTCCGCTCGGCCGACGTGGTCCTCGTCGGTCCGCACCTCGAGCGCTCCCTCGACGAGATCCACGCCCTCGCCGCCCCGCGAGGCGCGCGCGTCGTGCTGCTTCCGGACGACATCTTCACCGACGGCGACGGCAGCCGCGCTCTGGCGCTCGTAGCTGCCGCCGCCTCCTCCGATCCGGAATCCGCGACCGCGGAAACCGCCTGACGAAAGGACACCACCATGGCCACTCGTACCGTTCAGATCGGCTCCTCGCACGGGCTTCACGCACGTCCCGCGAAGCTGTTCGCACAGGCGGCGAAGGACGCAGGGATCCCCGTCACGGTCGCGAAGGGCGACGGCAAGCCCGTCAACGCGGCGAGCATCCTCGGCGTGATCGCGCTGGGTGTCGAGCAGGGCGACCAGGTCACGCTCACCGCGGAGGGCGACGGCGACGAGGGAGTGCTCGACACGCTCGAGCAGCTGCTCGTCACCGATCACGACGCCGAGTGAACGCCATGAGCGACACGATCACGGGCGTCGGCATCGGCCTTGGCGTCGCCCACGGGCCGGTCGCCCGCATGGCCGAGCGTGCTCCCGCGCCGCGCGACGAGCCCAGTTCCCGTGCCGCGGACGAGGAGGCAGCGCGCGTGCGTGAGGCCGTCGCCGCGGTGGCGGCCGAGCTCAACCGGCGCGCGGAGACCGCCGGCGGAGCCGCCAGGGACGTGCTCGAAGCGCAGGCGATGATGGCCGAGGACCCCACGCTCGAAGAGGCCGTGCAATCGCGGCTCGAGGACGGCAAGACGTCCGAGTGGGCCGTGCACGACGCATTCGCGGAGTTCCGCGCGACACTCGAGGCCGTGGGCGGCTACCTCGGCGAGCGCGCCGCCGACCTCGACGACGTCGCCGCGCGCGTCATCGCGCACCTGCGCGGCGAGCCGGCGCCCGGCGTGCCGACCCCCGGCCACCCGTTCGTGCTCGTCGCACCCGACCTCGCCCCGGCCGACACGGCGCTGCTCGACCTCGACCCCGACTCGCCCAACCGCGTGCTCGCACTCGTCACCACGGACGGCGGGCCGACCTCGCACACCGCGATCCTCGCGCGCGAGAAGGGCATCGTCGCGGTCGTCGGGGCCTCGGAGGCGGCGCACCTCGCCGACGGCGACACCGTGATCGTGGATGCCGCGAGCGGTTCCGTCACCGCGGATCCGTCGGACGAGCAGCTGTCCGACGCGCAGCGCCGCGCAGACGAGCGGGCCGCAGCGGAGGCCGCTCCCGTCACACCGGGTGCGCTGGCGGACGGGACCGCCGTGCCGCTGCTGGCGAACCTCGGCTCGCCCGCCGGTGCGGCCGAGGCGCTCGAGCTCGGCGCCGAGGGGGTGGGTCTGTTCCGCACCGAGTTCCTCTTCCTCAGCTCCAAGGAGGCGCCGACGGTCGAGGCGCAGCAGGCGGAGTACACGAGGCTCCTGACCGCGTTCGCCGGCAAGAAGGTCGTCGTGCGCGTGCTCGACGCCGGGGCCGACAAGCCGCTGCCGTTCCTGAACGACGCGCCGGAGGACAACCCCGCTCTGGGCCTGCGCGGTCTTCGCGCGCTGCGGGCGAGCGAGCAGATCCTGCGTGATCAGCTGACCGCGCTCGCGCGCGCCGACGCCGACACGGACGCCGATCTGTGGGTCATGGCCCCCATGATCGCGACGGTCGAGGAGACCGAGTACTTCACGTCGCTCGCGCGCGAGCTCGGCCTGAAGACCGCGGGCGTCATGGTCGAGGTCCCCGCGAGCGCGCTGCTCGCCGACCGGGTGCTGAAGCGCGCCGACTTCGCGTCGATCGGCACGAATGACCTCACGCAGTACACGATGGCGGCGGATCGTCTGCTGGGCACCGTCGCTACCCTGCAGGATCCGTGGCACCCAGCGGTGCTGCGCCTCATCTCGCACGTCGGCGAGGCCGGCGCCGCGCAGGGCAAGCCGGTGGGGATCTGCGGCGAGGCCGCCGCGGATCCACTGCTGGCGGTCGTGCTCGTCGGCCTCGGCGCCACCACCCTGTCGATGGCGCCCGCGGCCCTGGCCGACGTGCGGTACTCCCTCGGCCGCTTCACGATCGACGACGCCCGTCGCATCGCGCAGGCGGCGCTCGACGCGGACGACGCGGCCGGCGCCCGTGCCGCTGCCCGGGCCGCGGCCGGATCCTGAACCTTTTCCTACCCGAATCACCTCTACCCCGAACACACCAGAAAGACGAGTCATCATGACGGACACCCAGGTCGCGGCGAA
The DNA here is from genome assembly GCF_031178525.1 of Microbacterium sp. Taxonomy (GTDB): domain Bacteria; phylum Actinomycetota; class Actinomycetes; order Actinomycetales; family Microbacteriaceae; genus Microbacterium. The sequence goes on along the minus strand of NZ_JAPSJA010000192.1, from coordinate 1,371 downwards.
GTCGCCCGGCGGCATCCGAGTGGGCGTGCAGAAGGTCGGCACGTTCCTCTCGGGCATGATCATGCCCAACATCCCCGCGCTCATCGCGTGGGGCATCTTCACCGCGTTCTTCATCGCCGCCGGCTGGACGCCCAACGCGGCGCTCGAGTCGATCGTCGGCCCGATGATCCACTACCTCCTCCCCGTCCTGATCGCCTACCAGGGCGGCCGGATGATCTACGAGACGCGCGGCGCCGTCGTCGGCGCGGTCGCGACGTTCGGAGCTATCGCGGGCTCCGACTGGCTGATCGCGCAGCGCAACATCGAGCTCGCGGCCGCGGGCGAGGACCCCATCGGCCAGATCCACATGTTCATCGGCGCGATGATCATGGGCCCGCTCGCCGCCTGGTGCATGAAGCGTCTCGACCGGCTGTGGGACGGCAAGGTACGCGCCGGCTTCGAGATGCTCGTCAACATGTTCTCGGCCGGCATCTTCGGCTTCGTCGCCGCCGTGTTCGCGTTCTACGTGCTGGCGCCGGCCGTGAACTGGATCATGGACGTCCTCGGCGGCGCCGTCGGCTGGCTGGTCGACAACGGCCTGCTGCCGCTAACGAGCATCCTGATCGAGCCGGCGAAGGTCTTCTTCCTGAACAACGCCATCAACCACGGCGTGCTCACCCCGCTCGGCACGGCTGAGTCGGCCGAGACCGGCAAGTCGATCCTGTTCCTGCTCGAGGCGAACCCCGGCCCGGGTCTCGGCATCTTGCTCGCCTTCACGTTCTTCGGCGTGGGTGCGGCGCGCGCTTCGGCTCCCGGCGCGGCGATCATCCAGTTCTTCGGCGGCATCCACGAGGTGTACTTCCCGTACGTGCTGATGAAGCCCGCGCTGCTGCTCGCCGTCATCCTGGGCGGTGCGACGGGCGTCGGCACGAACGCGATCTTCCAGACGGGCCTCGTCGCTCCTGCCGCGCCGGGTTCGATCATCGCGGTTCTCGCCCAGACGGCGCGCGACAGCTACGTCGGCGTGATCCTGTCAGTCATCCTCTCGGCGCTCGTGACCTTCCTGGTGGCGGCGGTCATCCTGCGCGCGAGTCGCAAGCGTGACCTCGCGGCCGAGGCGGCGGGCGCGGACGGCTTCTCGGCCGCCGTGGCGCAGACGCAGGCGAACAAGGGCAAGTCGTCCGCCGCGCTGAGCGGCCTCACCGGCGCCACGGCCGGCGTCGCGACCCTCGCCCCGACGCAGGCGATCGAGCGCGTGGTGTTCGCGTGCGACGCCGGCATGGGCTCCTCGGCCATGGGCGCCAGCGTGCTGCGCAACAAGTTCAAGGCCGCGGGCATCACCGACGTCAGCGTGACCAACAAGGCGATCGCGTCGCTCGACGGGAACGCCGA
>NZ_JAPSJA010000191.1 GCF_031178525.1 Microbacterium sp. | reverse complement strand
ACGCCGAGCACGTGATCCTCGGCCAGTGTTCCGCCGCCCGTGGCGATCTCGTCCAGGTCGCTCGCCAGCCACCACTCGCCCGCGCCCTCGGTGTCCAGGTACGACTGGGGCCTGATGATCGCGCGCGGGACGACCGGATCGGCGCGGTCGGCGATCCCGAGCGCGTGCAGTCCGTCCGCGCCGAGCGTCGGCAACGCGGCGTCGACGGCGGTGCGCGGCTGCGGCACACCGAGCACGAGCAGGCGGCCCAGCGTGGCGAGCGCATCCTGCCGATCGCCGAGGCCCCGTAGCGCTGGCACCCGCAGGCCGCGGCCGATCGCGTCGTCCGCCTCGACGCCCCAGGCCGCGCGCAGCGCCTCCGACCGGAATCGTGCGGCGCGCAGGTCGGTCGCCAGGGCGGCGCACAGCCCGGCATCAGGGTTCGGTGTCACGTGTCCATTCAACCCCGCGGGGCGGGTCCTCCGGAGGCCGGGGCTCGCCGGGCCGCGGTGTCGTCCGCCATGCGCACGGTCTTCCAGCGATTTCTTAAGCACTTCCGAGCGACCGATCTGGCACTCGCGATGGGAGAGTGCTAATCAATATATCGAGTCCCCGAGACTCAGGTCCGAAGCGCCACGAACAGACAAGAGGAGGATCACGATGGCGATGTTCTTCGACCCGTTCCGTGAGTTCGACCGCATGGCCGAGCAGCTGTTCGACCGTCAGGGTCCGCGGCTGATGCCGATGGACCTCTACCGCGACGGCGACCACTACGTCCTCAGCGCCGACCTGCCGGGCATCGACCCGGGCAGCGTCGACATCGACGTGGACGGCCAGCTGCTCACCATCCGCGCCGAACGCACCCCCCGCAGTGCCGAGGGCGTGAAGTGGATCACGCGCGAGCGCACGACGGGATCGTTCCTGCGCCAGCTGAATCTGGGGCAGGGCATCGACACGGCCGGCATCTCGGCGACGTACGACAACGGCGTGCTGAGCGTGCTCATCCCGATCAGCGAGAAGGCGAAGCCCCGCAAGGTCGAGGTGCAGCGCTCGGTCGGCGCGAAGGACGTCACGCCCGAGCTGACGACCTGACGATCCCTCATCGCTCTGCTCGTCGCGCGACGAGGGCAGCGAGCGGTGGGAACGCACCGGACCTCCCGCGGTGTCGGGCCGCGGGAGGTCCGGCGCGTTTGGGCTCGCTCCGATCGGTCGTCGAGCCGGGGAGTCAGCTGTCGCGTCGCGCGCCCTCCGACGGCAGCACCGTGAAGGCGTGCGGCGCCGTGTAGCCACGGTCGGCGAACGCGCGGACGGCGGCGTCGGCCACCGCATCGACCGCGCTCGCCTCGACGAGCGCGACGGCGGATCCGCCGAAGCCGCCGCCCGTCATGCGGGCACCGATCGCGCCGGCCTCGAGCGCGGCCTCGACCGCCGTGTCGAGTTCGGGCACCGAGATCTCGAAGTCGTCGCGCATCGACGCGTGCGATGCCACCAGCAGCTCGCCGATCGCGCGCGGGCCGGCGGCGGCGAGCGCCGCGACCGTGTCGAGCACGCGCTGATTCTCGGTCACGATGTGCCGCACGCGCCGGAAAGTGACGTCGTCCAGGAGGTCGCGCGCGCGGTCGAGATCGGCGCCGGTGACGTCGCGCAGCGACGGCACCCCGAGCGCGGCGGCGCCGCGCTCGCAGGCGGCGCGGCGGTCGCGGTAGCCGCCGCTCGCGTGCGCGTGCTCGACCCGGGTGTCGATGGCGAGCAGCACAAGGCCCTCCCGCTCCAGCCCGAGATCGACCGACCGGGTCTCGAGCGTGCGGCAGTCGAGGAACGTCGCGGCATCCGCGCGGCCCATGATCGAGGAGACCTGGTCCATGATCCCCGTCGGGGCGCCGACGGCCTCGTTCTCGGCGCGGCGTCCGGCCTTCGCAAGATCCAGCGGCGCGAGATCGAGCCGCCACAGGTCGTTCAGGGCCGCGGCGACGGACCCCTCGATGGCCGCCGACGAGGACAGTCCCGCGCCGACCGGCACGTCCGAGGCGATCGCGATGTCGACACCGGGCACGTCCGCTTCCGAGCGTCCGGCCGCGGTGAGCGCTGCCCACGCCACACCGAGCGGGTATGCGGCCCATTCGGGCACCGCGCGTGAGGCGACGGCGGCGCCCGCCGATCCGCCGAACGTGCTCACCAGCTCGGCGACCGGCAGCTCGACCGCACCGGGTGCGAAGGTCGAGGCGACTCGCAAGACGCCATCCTGGCGGATCCGTGCCGCGGCGTAGGTGCGGTACTGGATCGCGAACGGCAGCACGAAGCCCTCGTTGTAATCGGTGTGCTCGCCGATGAGGTTCGCCCTGCCCGCGGACGACCAGATCCCCTCGGGCCGGTCGCCCGTGAGCTCGGCGAACAGCTGGGCGGCGTCCTGCAGCGCGGTGTGCGACGCGGTCACGTGAGGTCCTCCGTGATGGTGGCGAGAGCCTCGCGCAGCTTCGCGGCGCTCTGCTCGGGCGGGATGTCGCCGATCCAGGCGCCCATGGCGGCCTCGGATCCGGCGAGGAACTTGAGCTTGTCGGCCCCGCGGCGCGGCGACGTCAGCTGCAGGTGCAGCCGGGCGCTGTCGCGGCCGACGTCGACCGGCGCCTGATGCCAGGCGGCGATGTACGGCGTCCCGCCGGCGAACGCGCCGTGCGGGTCGGTCCCGTACAGCGCGTCGACCCCGCGCAGCAGACGCAGGTACAGCGGCGCGAGCTCGTCGCGCTCGGCCCCGCTCAGCGCGGCGAAGTCGGCGACGTGGCGGCGCGGCGCGAGGTGCACCTCGATGGGCCAGCGCGCCGCGAACGGCACGTAGGCGATCCAGTGCTCGCCCTCGAGCAGCACGCGCGGCCCCGCGGCCTCGAACTCGACGATGCGCTGGAACAGGTCGGCGCCCTCACGCTCGATGGCCGCAAGCAGCTGCTTGGTGCGGGGCGTGATGTACGGGTACGCGTAGATCTGGCCGTGCGGATGCTGCAGCGTCACGCCGATCTCGGCACCACGGTTCTCGAACACGAAGACCTGGCGCACGCCCGGCAGCGCCGACAGTGCGGCGGTGCGGTCCGCCCACGCCTCGATCACGGTGCGCGCGCGTGTGACCGTCTGCGTGCCGAAGGATCCCGTGCGCTCGGGGCTGAAGCACACGACCTCGCAGCGGCCCACCGACGTGCGCGAGCGGCCGAGGCCCGGAGCGTCGAGGTCGTCCAGGCCGCGGGCCGGATCGGCCGCGGCGGGCGCGGTTCCGAACGCCTCGTCGAGCGCGGGTCCGAACGAGGGGGAGCGGTTCTCGAAGACCGCGACGTCGTACAGGCTGGGCAGCTCGGACGGATTCGTGGGCGACTGCGGCGCGAGCGGATCGAGGTCGGCGGGCGGCATCACGACGCGGCTCTGCCGCGCGGCGGCCACCGAGATCCAGTCGCCGGTGAGCACGTCACGGCGCATCGTCGCGGTCTCGGGACGCGGCGCCAGGTCGCGCTCATCCGCGCGTCGCTCGGGCGGCAGGGTCGTCCCGGGGTCGTCGTAGTAGATCAGCTCGCGCCCGTCGGCGAGCACCGTCGCTCGCCGCACGACGCCCGCGCCGAGCTCGGCGGGCTCGGGCGCCGTCTGGTTCGAAGAGGAGGTCATCGGATTCCTTCGCTGTGCGCGTGTTGACGTCAACATGCATGATAGGTCCTGCGGGTGCGGTGCCCGCAACAACGAGAGGACACCGGATGGCGCGCAGCGTGTCGGCCGCGGACGTCGCGCGGCGCGCGGGCGTCTCGGGACAGACCGTCTCGCGCGTCACGAACGGCTCGGCGCGGGTCGACCCCGAAACGCGCGCGCGCGTCGAGGCCGCCATGGCGGAGCTCGGCTACCGGCCCCATCGCGCCGCGCGCGCGCTGCGCACCGGCCGCACGCGCACGATCGGGGTGCTGGTGCGCACGCTCTCGTCGGTCGGCAACGCGCGGATGCTCGAGGCCGTCGTCGCGGCCGGTGCCGCACGCGACCACGCCGTGCTCGTGCTCACGCTCGGCGACGACACCGCCGACGCCCTCGCGGCGGCTTACGCGGCGCTCGCGGACCACGGCGTGGACGGCGTCCTCGCGTTGAACGAGGCCACCCCCACCGTCCGCGCCGCCCAGGCGCCCTCGTTCCCGCTCGTCGCGGTCGACGCCGCGCCGACCGACGGGATCCCCGTGATCACGTCGGATCATGCCGGGGGAGCGGCCTCCGCCGTCGCGCACCTGCGGTCATCCGGTCACCGGATCGTCCACCACCTCGCAGGACCGCGCGGCTCCCACGCCGCCGACGAGCGCGAGAGCGGCTGGCGTGCGGCGCAGCCGGACGTCGAGCTTCCCGCCCCGGTCCGTGGCGACTGGACCTCGGCTTCCGGATTCGCGGTCGGCAGGGAGCTCGCCGCCGACCCCGAGGTCACCGCGGTCTTCGCCGCGAACGACCAGATGGCGTTGGGCCTGCTGCGAGCGCTGCACGAGGCAGGCCGCACGGAGGTGGCCGTGATCGGCTTCGACGACGTCGCCGACGCGGCCGAGTTCCAGCCGCCGCTCACGACCGTCGCCCAGGACTTCGCCGCGCTCGGCAGGGAAGCCGTCGCGCTGCTGCTCACGCGCGTGGAAGGCGGCGAGAGCCCGGCCCGCACGGTCATCCCGACGCACCTCGTCCTCCGC
>NZ_JAPSJA010000190.1 GCF_031178525.1 Microbacterium sp. | reverse complement strand
CCAGCTCTCGCGGCTGCACGAGCGCGGTCTGCACGTGTCGGCATGGATCAACCCGTACATCGCGCAGCGCTCGGCGCTGTTCGCCGAGGCTGCCGAGAAGGGCTATCTGCTCAAGCGCACGGACGGCAGCGTCTGGCAGTGGGACATGTGGCAGGCGGGCATGGGCCTCGTCGACTTCACGAATCCCGAGGCGACGCAGTGGTACGTGGAGCACCTCGCGCGGCTGATGGATCAGGGCGTCGACACGTTCAAGACCGACTTCGGCGAGCGGATCCCGGCCGAGGGCGTCGCGTGGCACGACGGCTCGGATCCGGTCCGCATGCACAACTACTACCCGCGGCTGTACAACGCGGCCGTGTTCCGCGCGCTCGAGAAGCACCGTGGCGCGGGCGAGGCCGTGCTGTTCGCGCGTTCGGCGACGGCGGGGTGTCAGCAGTTCCCCGTGCACTGGGGCGGTGACTGCGACTCGACGTTCGCGTCCATGGCCGAGTCGCTGCGCGGCGGACTGTCGCTCGCGCTGTCGGGCTTCGGCTACTGGAGCCACGACATCGGCGGCTTCGAGGGGACCCCGGACCCGGCCGTGTTCAAGCGCTGGCTCGCGTTCGGCCTGCTGTCATCCCACTCGCGCCTGCACGGATCGGACTCCGTGCGCGTGCCGTGGGCCTTCGACGAGGAGGCCGTGGACGTCGCTCGCCGGTTCACGAAGCTCAAGCTCACGCTGATGCCGTACCTGGCGGCCGTCGCCGAGCAGGCGCACGAGGGCACGCCCATGATGCGGCCCATGGTGCTCGAGTTCCCGGACGACCGCAGCGGCTTCGACGCCGACGGGCAGTACATGCTCGGCGATGCGCTGCTCGTCGCCCCCGTGTTCTCGGAGGCCGGAGCGGTCGAGTACTACCTGCCCGAGGGCGACTGGACCTCCCTGCTCGACGGGTCGGTCGCCGCCGGTCGCCGCTGGGTCGCCGAGACGCACGGCTTCGACTCGGTGCCGCTGCGGGTTCGGCCCGGAACCGTGCTGCCGATCGGGGCGCGCGACGATCGACCGGACTACGACTGGGCCGACGGCGTGACGCTGACGTGCTTCGAGCTGCCCGACGGCCACGACGGCATCACGACCGTGCCCGGCTTCGACGGCGCCGCCCCGACGACCTTCCGCGTGCGTCGCGTCGGCGCGGAGATCGTCGCATCGAGCGAGGACGCGCGGGCGGGCTGGGCGCTGCGCGTCGGCGACCGGATCGCGCGCGCCGACGGGGCGGGGGAGATCCGGGTCACGGTCGCGCACGGCGAGCGGGAGCACGGCGCCCACGAGCGCGCCGTCCAGGTGGACGAGGGGGAGCACGCATGAGGATCGTCGACTACCGCCGCACCGACCTGCCCGTCGCCGCTCGCGCGCGCGACCTCCTCGGGCGATTGACGCTCGACGAGCGGATCGCGATGCTGCACCAGGTGGCGCCCGCGATCGAGCGGCTGGGGGTGGGGCGGTTCCAGACCGGGTGCGAGGCGCTGCACGGCGTCGCCTGGCTCGGCACCGCGACCGTCTTCCCGCAGCCCGTGGGACTCGCCGCGACCTGGGACACCGAGGCGATCGAGGCCGTCGGAGCGGTCGCCTCGACCGAGGTGCGGGCCAAGCGGGCGGCCGATCCCGCCGTCAGCCTGAACGTGTGGGCGCCCGTGGTCAACACCCTGCGGCACCCGGCATGGGGGCGCAACGAGGAGGGCTATGCGGAGGATCCGCACCTGACGGGTCACTTCGGCGCCGCGTACTCGCGCGGCCTGCGCGGACCCCATCCGCGCGTGTGGCGCACGGTGCCGGCGCTCAAGCACTTCCTCGGCTACAGCAACGAGACCGATCGCTCCGTGACGTCTTCCGAGCTGTCGCCGCGCACGCTGCACGAGGAGGAGCTGCCGGCGTTCCGCCCCGCGATCGAGGACGGCGTCGGGGGCGGCCTGATGCTCGCGTACAACCGCGTCAACGGATCCCCCGCCCACACCCAGCCCGAGCTCGTCGCCGAGGCACGGTCGTGGAGCGACGAGTCGATCGCCGTGGTGTCGGACGCCCACGCTCCGACGCTGCTCGTGACGCTGCAGCGTGCCGAGCCCGACAGGGTCCGGGCGACGGCAGCGCTCATCCGGGCGGGGCTCGACTCGTTCACGGACGGCGACGCGGACTCCCGGCCGACGATCGACGCCGTGAACGCCGCGCTCGAGCACGGGCTGATCAGCGAGGACGACATCGACCGTGCGGTGCTGCGCCTGCTCGAGCTGCGCATCCGCACGGGGGAGTTCGACGGCACGGAGGATCCCTATTCCGGGATCGGCGCCGACGCGATCGACAAGCCCGAGTCGCGGGCGCTCGCGCGGGACGTGGCGGGCAAGTCGGTCGTCGTGCTGCGCAACGACGCCGGCGTGCTGCCGTTCGCGCGGCCGCAGCGGATCGCGGTGATCGGGCCGCTCGCGGACGCCGTGCTGACCGACTGGTACGCCGGCACGCCGCCGTATGCGGTCGGCATCGCGGCGGGGCTCGCCGAGCGCTACCCCGGCGCGCGAGCCGACGTGGTCACGGGCGCCGACACGATCACGCTGCGCGCGGGGCGCTATGTGCGCGCCGACGCGGAGGGATCGGTCGTGATCGCGGACGCGGACGAGGCGGGCCCGGACGCGCTGTTCGATCTCACCGACTGGGGCGACGGCATCCTGACGCTGCGGTCGCACGCGAGCGGCCGGCTGCTGACCGGCGGCGCGTTCCCGATGCGCGCCGACGCCGAGCGCGTGGGCGGCTGGGTCGCGCAGGAGAGCTTCCGCCGCGTCGAGCACGAGGACGGCACCTGGTCGCTGCTGCATCTCGGATCGGGACGATGGCTGCGCGTGCTGCGCGAGGTCGGGCTGCTGGTCGCCGACGCCGTCACGCTCGAGAGCGCCGGGCGCTTCACCGTGGAGGTCGTGCAGAACGGTCTCGAGGCCGCCGTGTCGGCCGCGGCGGAGGCCGACGTCGTGGTCGTCGCGGTCGGCAACGACCCGCACCTCGCGGGACGCGAGACCGAGGACCGTCCGCACATCCGCCTTCCCGAGTCGGCCGCGGGCCTGTGGCGTGCGGTGCGCGAGGCGAACGGCCGCAGTGTCCTCACGATCGTGTCGAGCTATCCGTACGTGCTGGGCGTGGACGCCGAGACCGTGGTGTGGTCGAGCCACGGCGGGCAGGAGCTGGGGCGCGGCATCGCGGACGTGCTCTCGGGAGATCGGGAGCCGTACGGGCGCCTCGCGCAGTCGTGGCCCGCGACGCCCGAGCAGGCGGGCGACCTGTTCGACTACGACACGCTGCGCCAGCAGGCGACCTATCGTCACCAGCCCGGCCCCTACGCGTTCGCGTTCGGACACGGGCTGACCTACACGACCGTCGTGTACGAGGAGGTGACGCTGTCCTCGGATCGTGCGCAGGCGCCGGATCCGACGCATCGGCATCCGGGGCTGACGCCGCGCGCGGACGAGCACGTCGTCGAGGCCCGGGTGCGCGTGCGGAACGCGGGACCGCGGGCCGCGGAGGAGCTCGTGCAGGTGTACGCGCTGCGGAGCGACCCCGGCGCCCCGCGGCGCCTGCTGCTCGCCTACGAGCGGGTGCGGCTCGAGCCGGGCCAGACCCGCGAGGTCGCGCTGCCGTTCGCGGTGGAGCGCCTCGCGACGTGGGACCCGTCGGTGCGGCTGGACGGTGCCCCGCAGGACTGGCTGCACGAGGGCGCCCTGCGCGTGCAGCCGGGCTCGTACCGCGTCGCCGCCGGGCCCTCGTCGCAGGACCTGCCGGTGGAGGCGACGCTGGAGATCGAGGAGTGACGACGGCGGAGCTCCTTCCGGTCGTGCCGGGCTTCCACCCCGACCCGAGCGTGTGCCGGGTGGGCGATGACCACTACCTCGCCCATTCGACGTTCGAGTACGTGCCGGGGGTGCCGATCCGGCACTCGCGCGATCTCGTGACCTGGACGCTCGTCGGCCACGTCCTGACACGCGACGCGCAGTTCCCGGCGGCACGCTCGCGCGCGAGCGGCGGCATCTACGCCCCCACGCTGCGGCACAACGACGGGAGGTTCTGGCTGATCGTCACCGACGTCGGAGACGGCGGCGGACAGCGGCTGTTCCACGCGCCCGCCGCCGCGGGACCGTGGTCGGACGCGATCGTGGTCCGGGGGCTGGACGGCATCGATCCGGACCTCGCCTGGACCGAGGACGGGACCTGCCTCGTGTCGTACTGCAGCTGGGCGGACGGCGGATCGGCGATCTGGCAGGCGGCCATCGATCCGCTCACGGGGCGGGTGCTGGACGAGCCGCGCGTCATCTGGCGCGGGTCGCCCGATATGGGGCACACCGAGGGGCCGCACCTGTACCGCCGCGGCGACTGGTGGTACCTCATCACCGCCGAGGGCGGCACCGAGCGTGGCCACGGGATCTCCGCCGCGCGGTCGCGCGATCCGCGCGGCCCGTTCGAGGCGGCCCCGCGCAACCCGATCCACACGCACCGCAGCAGCGAGCATCCCGTGCAGAACGTGGGGCACGCCGACCTCGTCGAGCGGGCGGACGGCACCTGGGCCGCCGTGCATCTGGGCGTGCGCCCGGCCGGCTACACGCCGGGCTTCCACGTGATCGGGCGCGAGACGTTCCTCGCCGAGGTGGACTGGCGCG
>NZ_JAPSJA010000189.1 GCF_031178525.1 Microbacterium sp. | reverse complement strand
TGATCGCGAAGCACCCGAACGAGCAGATCCTCGTGATCGGGCAGTACCTCGAGCAGCTCGACGAGCTGTCCGAGGCCCTGAACGCGCCGAAGATCACCGGATCGACGCCGGTCGACGAGCGCGAGCGCCTGTTCCAGGCGTTCCGCGAGGGGACGATCAACCTGCTCGTGGTGTCGAAGGTCGCGAACTTCTCGGTGGATCTGCCGGAGGCGTCGGTCGCGATCCAGGTGTCGGGATCCTTCGGGTCGCGTCAGGAGGAGGCGCAGCGCCTCGGACGCCTGCTGCGCCCGAAGCAGTCGGAGCACACCGCGAGCTTCTACACGCTGATCGCACGCGACACGGTCGACCAGGACTTCGCGCAGAACCGCCAGCGCTTCCTCGCCGAGCAGGGTTACAGCTACACGATCCTCGATGCGGAGCGGATCGCGGCCTGACGGCGCATCAGTCGTCGACCCGCGCGAGCCAGGACGCGAGGATCCGCTCCAGGTCGCCCCGATCGGCGGAGCTGAGACCCTCGAGCAGGCGGCGCTCGTTGCGCATGTGTGCGGCGAACGCCTCGTCGATGAGGTCCCGGCCCGCGTCCGTGAGGCGCACGATCCGCCCCCGCGCGTCGTCCGCGCTCGCGCGTCGCTGCACCAGCCCGGCGGCCTCGAGACGGTCCAGCCGCTTGGTCACCGCGCCCGTGGTGACCATGGTGTGGCGCGCGAGCGTGCCCGGTGCCAGCTCGTACGGGGTGCCCGCCCGGCGCAGCGTCGCGAGCACGTCGAACTCGCCCTCGCCGAGGCCGTACCGGGCATAGAGCGCGAGGAGCTCCTCGCGCAGCAGGTCGCCGAGCCGGTGCAGCCGGCCGATCACGCCCATCGGCGTAACGTCGAGATCGGGCCGTTCGCGCCGCCACTGCTGCTGGATCCGCGCGACGCGGTCGTCGTTGTCGCTCACGACTCCATATTACTTCCGCGGAAGCTACACTCGCTTCCATGGAAGCTAAATGGCGTTGGATCCTCCTCACCGCGATCGCGCCATTGTGCTGGGGGGCCACCTACTACGTCACGAGGCACTTCCTCCCCGCGGACGCGCCGCTGTGGGGATCCGCCCTGCGCGCGCTGCCCGCGGGGATCCTGCTGATCCTCATCGCCCGCCGACGCCCGCGCGGCGCATGGTGGTGGCGCTCGGCCGTCCTGGGGATCCTCAACGTCGGCGCCTTCTTCCTGCTCGTCTACCTGAGCGCCCAGCTGCTTCCCACCTCGGTCGCCGCGTCCGTCATGGCACTGGCCCCCGTCGCGCTCGCCGGCTTCGCTTGGCTCCTCGTCGGCGAGAGGCCGCGCATGACGCTCGTCGTCGGCGCCCTCGTCGCCGTCGCCGGCACCCTCCTGCTCGTCTGGCGCGACACGGGCGGCGTCGCTCCCGCCGGACTTGCCGCGGCGACGGCCGCTCTGCTGCTGTCGTCGCTCGGCGCGATCCTCGGACGGCGCTGGGCGGACGGCACCCCGATCCTCGCGACGACCGCGTGGCAGCTGCTCGCCGGAGGGGCCGCGCTGGCCATCGCGGCCGGGCTGGCAGAGGGACCGCCGCCCGCGCTCACGGCGCCGCAGCTCGTCGCGCTGGCCTTCGTCAGCCTGCTCGCCACGGGCGTCGCGTTCGTGTGCTGGTTCGGCGGCATCGCGCGACTGCCGGCGGGGCTCGTCGGGACGGTGGGCCTGCTCAACCCGCTGACCGGCACGACGCTGGGCGCCACGCTCGGCGGCGAGATCCTGGGGGCGGCACAGCTGGCGGGCATTGCGCTGATCCTCTCCGGGATCGTCGTCGCCCAGCGCCGCCCGGGCGCGAGACGGCGCAAAGGATACTCCCCGTGTTCGCTTTCCGCAGATCCGGAGCGATATCCAGCCGGATCATCGACCGCACCGACATAATGGGGCCATGACCGCACCGCGCATCCTGGTCGTCGATGACGAGCCCAACATCCGAGACCTGCTCTCGCAGAGCCTGCGTTTCGCGGGCTTCCAGGTGAAGACCGTCGGGAACGGCGCTGCGACGATCTCCGCCGTGCTCGAGGAGGAGCCCGACCTGATCGTGCTCGACGTGATGCTGCCCGACATGAACGGCTTCAGCGTCACGACGCGTCTGCGCGATCACGGCTTCACCGCCCCGATCCTCTTCCTCACCGCGAAGGACGAGACCGAGGACAAGATCAAGGGCCTGAACGCCGGCGGAGACGACTACGTCACGAAGCCGTTCAGCCTCGACGAGATCGTGGCGCGCATCCAGGCCATCCTGCGCCGCACGATGCAGGACACCGAGGACGAGCAGGTGATCCGCGCCGGCGAGCTGACGATGGATCAGGACACGCACGACGTGTACGTCGGCGATGCCGCGATCGATCTCAGCCCGACCGAGTTCAAGCTGCTGCGCTACCTGATGCTCAACCCCAATCGCGTGCTGTCGAAGGCGCAGATCCTCGACCACGTCTGGGAGTACGACTTCAACGGCGACGCGGGCATCGTGGAGAGCTACATCTCCTACCTGCGCCGCAAGATCGACCCGCACGCGACCGAGTCCCTCATCCAGACCAAGCGCGGCTTCGGCTACATGCTGAAGGTCGACAAGGCGGGCTGACCCCGCCGCGCCGCGCACGGCGCACCACCGAAAGAGGCACCTCCTGGCGAAGAAGACCGACGCTGTCACCACCTGGTGGCGGCGGATCAGCCTGCGGGCGAAGGTCACCGGAGTCACGGTGACCGTGCTCGCGCTCGGTCTCATGGCCGCGGGAATCGGCACCGTGCCGATCCTGCGGGAGTCGCTGCTGAACAACATCAAGTCGTCGCTGACGCAGCTCGCGGGCACCGCCGTGGGCGAGCAGCTGTTCAACATCTCGTCGGACGGCGGCGACGGCCGGCAGTTCACACCGAAGGCGAACGCTCCGCGCATCGACTACTACGTCGCGGTCTACGGGCCGGACGGCGCGCTCATCGCGACCGCCGGCGGGCGCGGCCCCGAGCAGCCACGCCCGCGCTTCCCCGCGTCGTTCGCCACGGACTACGCCTACTCGCACCAGGGCACGATCATCCAGCTGCCCAGCACCACCGACGACAGCGCGCAGTTCTACGCCGCGTTCGCCGTCCAGCAGTTCCAGGGCAGCAACCGCATCTTCACGCAGATCGTCGCGCTGCCGCTGGATGAGGTGGAGAACGTCGTCGGCACGTACTTCGGCATCTTCTTCCTCGTCGCGATCGTCACGATCATCGGCGGTGCGCTGCTGACGCGGTGGGCCGTGACGCTGACGTTCCGGCGGTTCGGGCAGGTCGAGGCCACGGCCATGTCCATCGCGTCCGGCGACTTCAGCCAGCGCCTGAGCGACATCGAGCCCCGCACCGAGATCGGGCGCCTGAAGTCGGCGATCAACACGATGCTCGACCGGATCGACGTGGCGATCGCCGACCGTGATGCGACCGTGCGGCAGATGCGCCGCTTCGTGGGCGACGCGAGCCACGAGCTGCGCACGCCGCTCGTGAGCGTGCGCGGGTACGCCGAGCTGTACCGGATGGGCGCCATCCAGGGCCCGGATGACACCGCGCGCGCGATGGAGCGGATCGAGAAGGAGGCGATCCGCATGGGCGTGCTCGTCGAGGATCTCCTCGCCCTCGCGCGCCTGGACGAGAAGCGCGAGCTGGACATCCAGCCGCTCGATCTGCGGCCGATCGCGCGGGACGCGGCGCTCGACGTGCGCGTGGCGGAGCCGGGGCGGGTCGTCACGGTCGTGGACACCACGATCGAGGCCCTCACGGGGCCCATCGCGCTGTCCCGGCCCGACGACGCAGCCGCGCACGCCGCGGCCCCCGAGACCCCGCGCCGACGGCCGCGCCCGCTCACGGCCGCGACAGAGAGCCTCTCGTCGCTGCTGCGCCGCAAGCCGAAGGCGCCCGGCGACCCGATGACGGGCGAGGTGCCCGTGACATCCGATCCCGAGGCGACCGCGGACGCGTCGGAACCGGCGGACTACCCCGCGCTCGATTTCACCGTGCCGCAGTCGATGCGGCCGGTCGCCGTGCCGCCGATCGTGCAGGGCGAGGAGAACCGGGTGCGCCAGGTCGTCGCCAATCTGCTCGGCAACGCGCGCCGCTTCAGCCCCGAGGGCTCGCCGATCGAGATCGAGGTCGGCGTGGACGTCGCCGCGCAGATGGGCTGGATCGCGGTCGTCGACCACGGCGAGGGCGTGCCCGAGGCGATCCGCGACCAGATCTTCGAGCGCTTCTGGCGCGCCGACTCCTCCCGCGCCCGCGAGACCGGCGGCAGCGGACTCGGCCTCGCGATCGTCGCCTCGATCGTCGAGGCGCTGCACGGCACCGTGCGGGTGCTCGACACCCCCGGGGGCGGCGCCACGTTCCGCGTCGCGTTCCCGCTCGCGCCCCGGTCGGACGACGAGCTGAGCCTCGCCGAGACCCGTCCGGTGCCGCGCCTGCGCGCGGGCGACGCGCCGGCGGCGGGCTGACCGCTTCCCCGTCCACAGCCCGGCCGGAGCGCGGTTCCCTCCCTGATCCCTGCTCGGCCGTGCGCGGCCGCCGTCCGCTTCCTAGCGTGGGGACATCCGTCCCCTCCGACCCCAGGGAGCACACAATGGCGATCTTCAGCGTCGACACCGAGGCGGTCTCCACCGCCAACGGGCAGACCCTCAACACGG
>NZ_JAPSJA010000188.1 GCF_031178525.1 Microbacterium sp. | reverse complement strand
CCGTGGTCGTCCTCGCCCTCGAGCCGGTGGTGGATCTCCGTCACGGCCTTGTAGACGAGGAACAGGCCGCCGACGATCAGGATCAGCTCGCGCCCGGAGAAGTCGAGCTCGCCGATCGAGAACAGCGCCTCCTCCAGCGTGATGATCCAGCCGGCGAACAGCACCAGCACGATGCGCATCAGCATCGCCAGCGTGAGACCGAGGTTGCGGGCCTTCGCCTGCTGCTCCTTGGGCAGCTTGGCGGCGAGGATCGAGATGAAGATGACGTTGTCGACGCCGAGCACCACCTCGAGGACGAAGAGGGTGACGAAGACGAGGGCCAGGTCGGGTGTGAACTCGAGCGCGAACTCCATGCCGCAAGCGTGGCGTGAGGTTGCTATGTCTTCGCTGTGGATCATCGGGCGCCCTCCCGTCCGGCTTCGCCCGCGACCCGGCGGGGCGCTCAGCCGACACGCCATAGGATTGAGGGCATGTCGAAGGTCCTCGAGTCACTGCCCGTCGGCGAGCGCGTCGGCATCGCCTTCTCCGGGGGTCTCGACACCTCCGTCGCCGTGGCGTGGATGCGCGACAAGGGCGCCGTCCCCTTCACCTACACGGGTGATCTCGGACAGTACGACGAGGACGACATCGCCTCGATCCCGGGTCGCGCGCTGCAGTACGGCGCCGAGGCGTCGCGCCTGATCGACTGCAAGCCGATGCTCGTCGAGGAGGGCCTGGGCGCGCTCGCGTGCGGCGCGTTCCACATCCGCTCCGGCGGCCGGACCTACTTCAACACCACGCCGCTCGGCCGTGCCGTCACGGGCACGCTGCTCGTGCGGGCCATGAAGGAGGACGGCGTCGAGATCTGGGGCGACGGCTCGACCTACAAGGGCAACGACATCGAGCGGTTCTACCGCTACGGCCTGCTCGCCAACCCGCGCCTGCGCATCTACAAGCCGTGGCTCGACGCGACCTTCGTCAGCGAGCTCGGCGGCCGCACCGAGATGAGCGAGTGGCTCGTCGCGCACGGCTTCCCGTACCGCGACTCTGCCGAGAAGGCCTATTCGACCGACGCGAACATCTGGGGCGCCACGCACGAGGCCAAGACGCTCGAGGAGCTGAACGTCTCGCTCGAGACGGTCGAGCCGATCATGGGCGTGCGGTTCTGGGATCCCGCGGTCGAGATCGCCCCCGAGGACGTCACGATCACGTTCGAGGCCGGCCGCCCCGTCGCGATCAACGGCACGGAGTTCGCCGACGCCGTCGCGCTGGTCCAGGAGGCGAACGCGATCGGCGGGCGCCACGGCCTCGGCATGAGCGACCAGATCGAGAACCGGATCATCGAGGCCAAGTCGCGCGGCATCTACGAGGCCCCGGGCATGGCGCTGCTGTTCATCGCCTACGAGCGCCTCGTCAACGGCATCCTGAACGAGGACACGCTCGCGACGTACCACGAGCAGGGCCGCCGACTCGGCCGCCTGATGTACGAGGGACGCTGGCTCGAGCCGCAGTCCTTCATGCTGCGCGAGTCGATCCAGAAGTGGGTCGGATCCGCCATCAGCGGCTCGGTCACGCTGCGCCTGCGCCGAGGAGAGGACTACACGATCCTCGACACGGCGGGTCCCGCGCTGTCGTATGCGGCCGAGAAGCTCTCGATGGAGCGCGTCGGCGACGCGGCCTTCGGCCCGACCGACCGGATCGGCCAGCTCACGATGCGCAACCTCGACATCGCAGACTCGCGCACGCGCCTCGAGCAGTACGCGGCTCTGGGCCTGATCGGCGGCCCGACCGCCGAGCTCGTGGGCGCGCTCGAGCAGGGCGGCGCGAACGACATCACGCTCGCCGCCGAGCCCGCGGGCCTCGGCGAGGGGGAGAACGCCTCCGCGATCGAGGCGGCGAACGAGTCCGCCGCGTTCGATTCCGGCACCGACTGAATCCCGTCTGCCTTGATCGGCCCGGACTCCACGCGGAGTGCGGGCCGATCGCGGCAATCGGCGTCCTTTCCGGATCAGCCCGACTTGCGGCGGAACTCGCGCTTGCCGCCCGCCGCGCCGTGAGCGCCGTGGATCGCGCCGGTGTCCCGCCGGCCCGGTGCGCTGCCATGTGCGGCGTCGCGGGCGCGCTTCTTCTCGAGCGCCTCGCGGAACTTCGCCTTGGCCTCGTCGCTCGCGGAGTTCTTCGATTCGTCACTCATACGCGCAAGTGTAGGCAGTCCGTGTCGGAAGGGAACCGTTCATCCGGCGGCCTGGCGGATGTCGGCGGCTGATGTCATCCTCATCCTGGATCCGGGCAGCGGGCCCGGTCGACGAGAGGACGCTCCCATGGGCTACCAGGTCGCTCCGTACATCTCCTTCCGCGACGAGGCGGCGGAGGCGCTGACCTTCTACCAGTCGGTGCTGGGCGGTGAGCTCAACATCATGAAGATGGGCGAGATGCCGAACGCCGACCTCGACGAGGCCGACCGCGACAAGGTGATGCACGGCCAGCTCGACCTCGACAACGGCTTCACGCTGATGGCATCGGACACGCCGACGGGCATGGAGTACGACGCCGGTGCGCGGATCACGGTGTGCCTGTTCGGCGACGACGGCCCCGAGCTCAGCCCGGTGTTCGACAGGCTCGCCGAGGGCGGCCAGGTCGTCGAGCCCTACACGCAGGCGCCGTGGGGCGATTCGTTCGGCATGCTCACCGACAGGTTCGGCGTGCCGTGGATGCTCAACGCCGGCAGCGGCGAGCAGGGCTGATCCGGGCCGAGCTCACTCGGCGGTGAGCTGGTCCACCAGCTTCTGCGCGGTCTCGGTCGCGGCCGTCACCACGTCGTCGCCGAACGCACTCGACCCCGTGACGTAGGCCGTGCCCACGGCCGCGGTCACGGTCGCATTCGTGACCTCCGTGCCCTGGACCGTCGTCGTGGTGACGGTGCCGTAGGCCTGGTCGGCTCCGGCGACCTCGACGTCGACAACCTCGATGTGCCCCTCGAAGGCGTCGCCCGTCGCGGTCGTCACGGTGATGTCGGAGCAGGCTCCACCGGCAGCGGTGTTGGCGTCGAGCGCCGTGCCGACGATCGCGGGGTCCGCGAACGACATGATGCCGCCCGTGACACCGGTCTGCTCGTCCATGCCCACCGCGAAGGTGCTCTCGTTCTCCTGCACGAGCGCGAAGCCGCTCTCCATGAGCGCCTGGCACTCCGCCGGCTCCACGGTGACTCCCTCCAGCGCGCCGGCGAGCGCGTCGACGCCGCCCTGCGCCTCGATGTCGATGAGCTGCAGTCCGGCCGCCGCGACGTGCTCCTCGAGGGTCTCCTGCCCGAGGGGCTCCGAGGGCGCCGCCTCCTCCGCGGGCGCCGCCGACTCCGTGGGCGCGGAGGCGGAGGCGCTGCCGTCGGGCTGGTCGTCAGCGGCGGGCGCGGAGCATCCCGCCAGAGCGAGAGCGGCGAGCAGAGCGACGGGAGCGAGGACGCGAAGAGCCTTTTCCATGCGTCCAGTATTCACGGGCCGGCGCGCGTCGCGCCCCGCACCGCCGCCTAGCGGCGCAGCACCCTCCGGGCGAGCCAGTTGCCGAGGCCCTGCACGAGCTGGGTGATCACCACGATGATGACCAGCGCCGACCAGGTGACGACCTCGTCGAAGTTGCGCAGGCCGTACGACACCGCGTAGTAGCCGAGGCCCTGGCCGCCCGCCAGACCGGCCACGGCCGACATGTCGATCAGCGCCACGATCGCGAACGTGTAGCCGAGGATGAGCGGCCCCGCGCCCTCGGGCAGGATCACCGTGCGGATGATGCGCCACGGGCCGGCGCCGGAGGCGCGCGCCGCCTCGATCACGCCCGGGTCGACCGTGACGAGGTTCTGCTCGACGATGCGGGCGATCGCGAAGGTCGCGGCGAGGGACAGCGCGAAGATGATCGCCTCGTTGCCGATGCCGCGCCCGATCACCAGCCGCGTGAGCGGCTGCATCGCGACGAGGAAGATGATGAACGGGATGGGCCGGATCGTGTTCACGAGCGCGTTGAGGATCGCGTAGACGACCGGCTGCTGCAGCACGCCGCCCCGACGTGTGACCGTGATCGTCGTGCCGACGACCAGTCCGCCGATGCCGCCGAACAGGAGCGCCGCGACGACGACCCAGAGCGTGATGCCGGTCTGCTCCAGCAGCTCCGGTGCGAGCTCGGAGAGGCGGTCGAACAGGTCGGTCACGATGCCACCTCCGTGATCGTCACGCCCGCCCCGACACCGGCGAGCGCCTTGCGCACGGCCGAGTCGTCGCCGCGTACCGCGATGGTGAGGAGTCCGTAGACCCGTCCCTGGATGTCGTCGACACCGCCGTGCACGAGGTTGAAGTCCACGCCGGCGCGGGCGAGCGCGCCGAACACGCGCGCTTCTGACGCCCCCGCGTCCGTGAACGAGATCGTGAAGAGCCGGCCCTCGTGCTGAGCGCGCAGCGCGGCGAGCGCGTCACCGTCGGGGAGCGCACGGACCACGGTGCGGACGAACCGCTTGGCCGTCTCGGTCTGCGGCGCCGTGAAGACGTCGTACGTCGCACCCTGCTCCACGACCCGGCCGCGCTCCATGACCGCGACCTTGTTCGCGATCCGCGCGATCACGTCCATCTCGTGCGTGATGACGACGATCGTGACGCCCAGCTCGCGGTTCACGCGCGCGAGCAGGTCGAGCACCTCATCGGTCGTCTCGGGATCGAGCGCGCTGGTCGCCTCGTCCGCGAGCAGGATGGCAGGCTCG
>NZ_JAPSJA010000187.1 GCF_031178525.1 Microbacterium sp. | reverse complement strand
ACACCAAGTACGGGCTGGCGGCCTACATCTGGACGAACGACCTCAAGCGCGCGCACAACTTCTCGCAGGCGGTCGAGGCCGGCATGGTGTGGCTCAACTCGAACAACGTGCGCGACCTCCGCACGCCTTTCGGCGGCGTCAAGGCGTCGGGCCTCGGGCACGAGGGCGGCTACCGCTCGATCGACTTCTACACCGACCAGCAGGCCGTGCACATCACGCTCGGCAAGGTGCACAACCCGACCTTCGGCAAGGAGGGCGGACCGGCTCACTGAGCGCCGCCCGACGTCCGGAACCAGAATCAAGAAAGCAGAGTCGCTGACATGACAACAGAATCCACCGACCGCCGCGGCACGCTCACCTCGTCGGGCTTCTACGTCTCGCAGGAGGCCCCGATCGAGCCCGCGAACCCCGTCGCCACGCCGACGACGCCCGCGCCGGACATCCTGCGCTGCGCGTACATGGACCTCGTCGTCACGGATCTCGCCGCGTCGCGCGCGTTCTACGTCGACATCCTGGGCCTGCACGTGACGGAGGAGGATGACGAGGCGATCTATCTGCGCTCGACCGAGGAGTTCATCCATCACAACCTCGTGCTGCGCAAGGGACCCGTCGCGGGCGTCGCGGCGTTCTCCTACCGCGTCCGCTCGCCCGAGGACCTCGACAAGGCCGTCGCGTTCTACGAGGAGCTCGGCTGCCGCGTCATCCGCCGTCCCGAGGGCTTCACGAAGGGCATCGGCGACTCCGTGCGGGTGGAGGACCCGCTCGGCTTCCCGTACGAGTTCTTCCACCAGAGCGAGCACACCGAGCGCCTGTCGTGGCGCTACGACCTGCAGATCCCCGGCGAGCTCGTCCGCCTCGATCACTTCAACCAGGTGACACCGGATGTGCCCCGTGCCGTGCGTCACTACCAGGACCTGGGCTTCCGCGTCACGGAGGACATCCAGGACGCCGACGGCACCGTCTACGCCGCCTGGATGCGCCGCAAGCCGACCGTGCACGACACGGCGACGACCGGCGGCGACGGCCCGCGCATGCACCACGTCGCGTTCGCGACGCACGAGAAGCACAACATCCTCGCGATCTGCGACAAGCTCGGCGCCCTGCGCCGCTCCGACGCGATCGAGCGCGGACCGGGCCGCCACGGCGTCTCGAACGCGTTCTACCTGTACCTGCGCGACCCCGACGGGCACCGCGTCGAGATCTACACGCAGGACTACTACACGGGCGACCCCGACAACCCGGTCGTCACGTGGGACGTGCACGACAACCAGCGTCGCGACTTCTGGGGCAACCCTGTCGTCCCGAGCTGGTACACCGAGGCGTCGCTCGTGCTCGATCTCGACGGCAACCCGCAGCCGGTCGTCGCGCGTGAGGACAAGAGCGAGATGGCCGTCACGATCGGCGCCGACGGCTTCTCGTACACCCGCCCCGACGACGAGCAGGAGATGCCGTCGTGGAAGCAGGGCGAGTACAAGCTCGGCAACCAGCTCTGATCATGCTGACCCAGGATCAGATCGCGCAGCTCGCCGCCGAGCTCGCGGAGGCGGACCGGACGCACGGCGTCATCCCGCGCATCACGGCGCGCTTCCCGGAGGCGACGATCGAGGACTCGTACGCGATCCAGGGGATCTGGCGCGATTCGCAGATCGCGGCGGGTCGCCGCCTCGTGGGGCGCAAGATCGGCCTGACGTCCAAGGCCATGCAGCAGGCGACCGGCATCACGGAGCCCGACTACGGCGTGATGTTCGACGACACGGTGTGGGACTCGGGAGCCGTGATCCCCGCCGGGGACTTCTCGAACATCCGGATCGAGGTCGAGCTCGCCTTCGTGCTGAAGGACGCGCTCGAGGGCCCGGCTTGCACCCTGTTCGACGTCCTGCGCGCGACGGAGTACGTCACTCCCGCGCTCGAGGTGCTGAACTCGCACATCGAGATGGAGGGGCGCACGATCGTCGACACCATCAGCGACAACGCCGCATACGGCGGCATGGTGCTCGGTGGGCGGCCGATGCGACCCGACGACGTCGACCTGCGCTGGGTGGGTGCCATGCTCTACCGCAACGAGACGATCGAGGAGACCGGCGTCTCGGGCGGCGTGCTGGGCCATCCCGGCATGGGAGTGGCCTGGCTCGCGAACAAGATGCACCAGCACGGTGACCGGCTCGAGGCGGGCGAGATCATCCTGGCGGGATCCTTCACCCGGCCCGTGTGGGCGAAGGCCGGCGACAGCATCCTGGCGGACTACGGACGGATGGGGACCATCGCATGCAGCTTCCAGTGACGTTGCGTCACCGGCTCGCCGACTCGGACCGCGCGCTGTACGGCGGCTGGATCTGCTCGGGCTCTCCCGTCATGGCCGAGATCATGGCCGGCTCCGGCCTCGACTGGCTCATGATCGACATGGAGCACGGGCCCGTCGGGCTGGGCGAGACGCAGGCGATGCTGCAGGTGGCGGCGGCCTACCCCGCCACGACGGTGGTGCGCGTGCCGGCGAACGACGCCGTGTGGATCAAGCAGGTGCTCGACCTCGGCGCGCAGACGATCATGGTGCCCATGGTGTCGACCGCCGCGGAGGCTGAGGCGGCGGTCGCGCACGCGTCGTACCCGCCGCGCGGACACCGCGGCGTCGGCAACGCGCTCGCGCGATCCGGCCGCTGGAACCGCGTGGACGACTACCTCGCGAACGCCGCGGAGTACACGTCGTTGATCGTGCAGATCGAGACCGCCGAGGGCGTCGAGAACGCCGAGGCGATCGCGTCGGTGGACGGCATCGACGGCGTCTTCGTCGGCCCGAGCGACCTCGCCGCGTCCATGGGGCTTCTCGGCCGGCAGACGCATCCGGATGTGGTCGCCGCGGTCGAGCGGGCGTTCGCGGGCGTGCGGGCGGCGGGCAAGCCCGTCGGGGTGAACGCCTTCGTCGAGTCGGCCGCCCGTGGCTACGTCGACGCGGGTGCGCGCTTCGTGCTCGTCGGCGCCGACGTGGGCCTTGCCGCGCGCGGTGCGGAACAGCTTGCGCGGACCTTCCTCCCCGCCGCGGACGGCGATGCCCGCGCGTCCTACTGACGCCCCGTCTGCCCCGAACTGCCGCATCTCGCGGCGACATAGCGGCAGTTCGGGGCACGTCGCCGTCGGCGCAGCACCTCATCCGCCCGGCCCCGCGGCTCCCCGTCGTGGGTAGCGTGAGAGCATGCGTGCTGTCATCTACTCCGAGACCGGTCCGTCCTCCGTCCTCCGCGTCGTCGAGCGGCCCGTGCCCGAGCCCGGCGAGGGAGAGGTGCGCGTCCGCGTCGTGCGCGCGGGCGTGAATCCGACCGACTGGAAGTTCCGCGCCGGCGGCATGGGGCCGCTCGCGTTCGACGAGATCTCGCCCGGACAGGATGCCAGTGGAGTGATCGACGCGGTCGGCACGGGAGTGACCGGCCTTGCGGTCGGCGACCGCGTATGGACCTTCCTGACGCAGAACGGTCGGCCCCTCGGATCGGCCACCGAGTACACCGTCGTTCCCGAGACCCAGGCCATCCGTCTGCCGGAGAGCGCCTCGTTCGACCTCGGCGCCTCGCTCGGCGTGCCTGCGGTGACCGCGCACCGGCTGCTCACCACCGGACCGGTCATGCGGCTCGGTCCCGGTGCGCTCGGCGGACGCACCGTCCTCGTCCAGGGCGGCGCGGGCGCGGTGGGCAACGCTGCGATCCAGCTGGCGGCGTGGGCGGGGGCGACCGTGATCGCGACGGTCAGCAGCGCCGAGAAGGCCGAGCTCGCGCGGGCCGCGGGTGCCGCGCACACGGTCGACTACACGACGGGCGATGCCGCGGCCGCGATCCGTTCGTTCGCTCCGGGCGGCGTCGACCAGATCGTCGAGGTGGCCCCCGCTCAGAACACCGACCTGGACCGTGAGGTGGCCGCGCTCGGCGCGACCATCGGGATCTACGCGAACAACGGCGGCGACGAGATGACGCTGTCGGTGCGAGCGACGTTCTCGAAGAACCTGCGCTACCAGTTCGTGCTGCTCTACACGGTCGCTCCGGAGCTGCTCGCGGCCGCCGCGGAGGACATCACCGCGGCGCTCGAGGACGGCGCGTTCGCGGTGGGCGACGAGCGTGGCCTGCCGCTGCACCACTTCCCCCTCGAGGGAACGGCCGCGGCGCATGACGCGGTCGAGGACGGCGCGATCGGCAAGGTGCTGATCGACGTCGCCGCGGACTGACGCGGGTCGCCGCGACGGACGCGCGAGGCGGGCCGAGGACGAGCCGGGTCACGCCACCTTGTCGGCGTCGACCCGGTCCTCGGTCGGGACGCCGCGCGGGACGAGGAAGGCCAGCCCGAACATCGTCGCCGCGAGCACCGCCGAGGCGACGAACACGGCGCCGGAGGACGCGATGACGGTGGCCGGATCGTGCGCGTCGCCGCCCAGGCGCGCGACGATGCCGTTCGAGATCGCGCCGAGCACCGCCGCGACGAGCGCCTGCCCGATGGAGCGGGAGAACATCACCGCTCCCGAGGCGACCCCGCGCTCCTGCCAGGCGACCGTCGACTGCACCGCCACGAGCGACGGCACAGCGGTGAAGCCGAAGCCGAGACCCGTCACGAACAGGATTAGCGCGACCGTCCAGATGCTCGGCCAGCGCGACAGCAGCGCGATCCCGACGGCGGTCGCGAGCACCAGCGCCGTACCGGAGATGATCACGGGGCGGAAGCCGAAGCGCAGGTACAGGCGCCCCGCGA
>NZ_JAPSJA010000186.1 GCF_031178525.1 Microbacterium sp. | reverse complement strand
CGGCTCCCGCGCCGAGCGGAGGTGCCGCGGGTCCCGCCACGACCAGCACGGTCTCGCGCATCGTGATCACCTCGGGCCCCAAGGCCGGACTCGAGCTGCCGCTCGGCACGGACTCGCTCACGATCGGCCGCTCGAGTGAGACCGGTCTCGTGATCCGCGACGACTACACGTCGAGCCAGCACGCGCGGCTCGTGCTGTGGGGCGAGCAGTGGATGCTGCAGGACCTGGAGTCCACGAACGGCACGTTCCACGGCGGCGAGCGCGTCTCGCCGAACTCGCCGGTCCCGGTGCAGTCGAACACCCCGATCAAGGTCGGCGCCACGACCTTCGAGCTGCGGAAGTAAGCGCCCGCCGACATGTTCGTGGGATCGAGTGCCGCCATCTCCCATACCGGGAAGGTGCGGTCCAACAACCAGGACTCGGGCTATGCGGGCTCGAACCTCTTCGTCGTCGCCGACGGCATGGGCGGGCACGCGGGCGGCGACGTCGCGTCGAGCGTCGCGGTCAACACGCTCCAGGAGCTCGACCACGTCTACCCGTCGCCCGAGGACGCCGAGGTCACGCTGCGCGAGACGATCGCGGCGACGGCGGGCGACCTGATCCAGCTCGTCGCCCGGCGTCCGGAGCTCGCGGGCCTCGGCACCACGGTCAGCGCGATCGCAATGGTCGACCAGTACGCGGTCATCGCACACATCGGCGACTCGCGCATCTACCTGTGGCGCGACGACGCGCTCACGCAGATCACCACCGACCACACGTTCGTGCAGCGCCTCGTCGACTCGGGGCGCATCACGCCCGAGGAGGCCCGCTTCCATCCGCGCCGCTCGGTGCTGATGCGCGTGCTGGGCGACATGGATCCGGACCCCGAGATCGACACGTTCATCATGCCGACGCAGCCGGGCGACCGCTGGCTGCTGTGCTCGGACGGGCTGAGCGGCGTCGTCGACGAGGCGCACATCCAGAAGGCCCTGCGCCTGGGGCTGCCTCCCGGGCGGACCGCCGACATCCTGCTCAAGTACGCCCTCGACGGCGGCGCCCCCGACAACGTCACGATCGTGATGGTCGACGTCGGCGGCCAGCATCCGCTCGTGAGCGGAACCGCGACGATCGTCGGATCGGCGTCCAACCCGCAGGGCGTGAAGGTCCCCGCCGTCGCCGCCCGTCCCCTGATCTCGACGAGCTGGCTGCATCCGAATCGCCAGGCGGCGAACGAGCCGACCCACTTCGAGCCGGAGCCCGAGTACCTCGAGGAGCTCATCGAGGAGGACAGGCGCCGCGCCCGGCGCCGCCGCATCAGCCTCGTCGCCGTGCTCGTGCTGATCGCGGCACTGATCGCGGCGGGCTTCGCCGTGTTCTACAGCTGGACGCAGACCCGCTACTACGTCGGCGCCGACGACGACTCGGTCGTGATCTTCCAGGGCATCCAGCAGTCGCTCGGTCCGATCACGCTGTCGTCGCCGTACGAGGACACAGACATCCTGCTCGCGGATCTGTCGCCCTATCAGCGCGCTCGCGTCGAGTTCACGATGAACGCGCGCTCCTTCGCCGACGCCGAGGCGATCGTCGAGCGGCTGCGCGACTCCGTCGTCGTGCCCGAACCCGAGCCGAGCCCGCTGCCGACCCAGAGCCCGACGCCGTCGGGCTCGCCGACCCCGGGAGACGACGGATGACCGAGGTCGCCGCCGACACCACGATCCTCAAGGCGCTGCGCCGCGTGCGGCAGCGCCAGCCGCTGCGCAACCGCGAGCTGTTCCTGCTGCTGTTCGCCATCCTCCTGACCCTGGGCGCGACGGCGCTGTCGCAGCTCGGCGAGCTCGGCCGCATCGACACGGGTGTGCTGATCGGTCAGGGCGTCGTCGCCGCGCTCGTGCTCGCGCTGCACGTCGTGCTGCGCGTGCGCGCGCCGCAGGCCGACCCGTTCGTCGTGCCGATCGCCACCCTGCTCACGGGCCTCGGCATCGCGATGATCTACCGCCTCAGTCTGTCGATCGACGACTGCCCGGGCGGCGCGCGCTGCGTCAACCCCGGCGGCGGCACGAGCCAGCTGCTCTACGCGGGTGCCTCGATCCTCGCCGCCGGCGTGCTCGTCTGGCTGCTCGGCAACTACCGCGTGCTGTTCCGCTACACGTACGTGTTCGGCCTGTCCGGCCTTGTCCTGCTCGTCCTGCCCTTCATCCCGTTCATCAACGGCGGCGGGAACGCGACGGTCTGGATCCAGATCGGCCCCGTGAACTTCCAGCCGGGCGAGATCGCGAAGATCTGCCTGGCGATCTTCTTCGCCGGTTACCTGGTGCGCACGCGCGAGAGCCTGACCTCGACCGGAACGCGGTTCCTCGGCTTCACGTTCCCCCGCGCGCGCGAGTTCGGGCCGCTGCTGGTGATCTGGCTCGTGTCGATGGTGATCATCGTCGCCCAGCGCGACCTCGGCACCGGTCTGCTCATCTTCGGCATGTTCGTCGCGACCCTCTACGTCGCGACGGGCAAGACCGGATGGGTGCTGATCGGCGTGTTCCTCGCGGTCGGCGGCGCGGTCGCCGCCTCGTACGTGCTGCCGTATGTGCGCGGGCGCTTCGACGCCTGGCTCGGAGCGTTCAACCCCGAGCTGTACGAGGCGGACGGCGGCAGCTACCAGCTCGTGAACGGCATCTTCGGCCTGGCGCACGGCGGCCTGCTCGGCACGGGGCTCGGGCTCGGTCGCCCGTACCTCACGCCCGTCTCGCAGAGCGACTACATCATCCCGAGCATCGGCGAGGAGCTGGGGCTCGTGGGCGTGTTCGCGATCCTGTGCCTGTATCTCGTCTTCGTTGCCCGCGGCCTGCGCATCGGCGTGAGCGGTCAGGACGACTTCGGGAAGCTGCTCGCGACCGCTCTGTCGTTCACGCTCGCGCTGCAGGTGTTCATCATGGTCGGCGGCGTCACGCGGCTCATCCCGCTTACGGGCCTGACCACGCCGTTCCTCGCCGCGGGTGGATCGTCGCTGCTCGCGAACTGGCTGATCGTCGGGATCATCCTGCGCATCAGCGACGCCGTGCGCCAGCAGCCGAGGGCGGTGATCGGATGACGAAGGAACTCCGGCGACTGAGCATCATCGTGCTCATCATGTTCCTGGCGCTGTTCGGCTCGACCAGCGCGATCCAGGTGTTCCAGGCGAACGCGCTGGCGGGCGAGCCCAACAACCGCCGCACGCTGCTCGACAGCTACGAGACCCAGCGCGGCGCGATCATCGCGGGCGGCGGCGAGATCGCCACGTCCTCGCCCATCGACGACGTCTACGTGTGGCAGCGGGAGTACGCCGACTCGGTGATGTGGTCGCACGTCACCGGCTTCCTGAACCCGACGCTCGGCACGGCGACCGGCCTCGAGGACGCCATGCGGCAGGAGCTCTCCGGCACGGCCGGATCCGCGTTCTTCTCCCGGATCGAGCGCATCGTGACGGGCCAGCCGCCCCGCGGATCGAGTGTCGTGCTCACGCTGGATCCTGAGGTCCAGCGCGTCGCCTACGACGCCATGGGTGGCCTCACGGGCGCGGTCGTCGCGATCGAGCCGGACACCGGCCGCATCCTGGCGATGGTGTCGACGCCGGGGTTCGACGCGAACCAGCTTGCCGTGCACGATCCGGAGGCGTCCGAAACGACGTACACGGCGCTCGAGGAGGACCCGGCGCAGCCGCTGCAGAACCGCGCGCTGGCGGGCGACGTGAACCCTCCCGGCTCGACGTTCAAGCTCGTGGTCGCGGCCGCCGCGTTCGAGTCGGGCGACTACGACGCGGACACCGAGCTGCCCAACCCCGAGACGTACCAGCTGCCGCAGTCGACGAACACCGTGCACAACGCCAGCGGCACCACGTGCGGTCCGGGCGAGACCACGAACATCGCGACCGCGATCCGGCTCAGCTGCAATGTGCCGTTCGCCGAGCTCGCGGTGGAGCTCGGCGCCGACGCGATCCGGGAGACGGCCGAGCGCCTCGGGTTCAACCGCGAGATCCAGGCCGCGCCGCTCGCCGCGACCACCTCCACCTACCCGGACAGCATCGTGGACGACGCCCAGACCGCGCTGAGCGGCTTCGGGCAGGGCCGGGTGCAGGCCACGCCGCTGCAGATCGCGATGGTCTCGGCCGGCATCGCGAACGGCGGGACGGTCATGAACCCGTACCTCGTCGAAGAGGTGGTCGGGCCCGACCTCTCCGTGCAGCAGTCGTTCTCGCCCTCGACGTTCAGCGATGCGCTCGAAGGCGACACGGCCGAGCAGGTGACGTCCGCCATGGTGTCCAGCGTCCAGGACGGCGCCGCGACGGGTGCAAGAATAGACGGCGTCGACGTGGCCGGGAAGACGGGCACCGCGGAGATGGGCGGGGACAACCCGTACACGCTCTGGTTCACGGGATTCGCGCCGGCCGACGACCCCGAGGTCGCGGTGGCGGTCGTCGTCGAGGACGGCGGCGGGCAGGGCCAGACGGGCAGCGGGAACACGATCGCGGCGCCGATCGCGAAGAAGGTCATGGAGGCGGTGCTGAGCAGATGAGGCCAACGCAGGGCGTGTCCTTCGGCGGACGGTATGAGCTGAACTCGCGGATCGCGATCGGCGGCATGGGCGAGGTCTGGGAGGCCACGGACCACGTGATCGGCCGCACGGTCGCCATCAAGATCCTCAAGGACGAGTACATGGGCGATCCCGGGTTCCTCGAGCGCTTCCGCGCCGAGGCCCGTCACGCCGCGCTCGTCAACCACGAGGGCATCGCCAGCGTGTTCGA
>NZ_JAPSJA010000185.1 GCF_031178525.1 Microbacterium sp. | reverse complement strand
ACCGTGCCGCACGAGTGGAGGTTGGGGTCGATCAGCGGCGCGAGCCGGCGCGGCGCCTCGACGATGTCGTCGAGCTCCAGGCGCAGCTCGCGCAGCATGCCGAGGTCGGGGCGGAAGCCCGTGGCCGCGACGACGGCATCGGTGTCGTGCGTGGCCGCGTCGTTCCCGCGGCGACCGTGCAGGCGCATACCGTCGCCTCGCGCTTCGGCGCGCAGGATCTCGAAACGGTCGACGACGTCGATCCGGCCGTCGGCCACGAGGCGCTCGACGCGTGATCCGAGCGCGCCGCGCTCCTCGAGCTCGTCGTCGCCGGAGGACAGGCGCGCGGCCGACGGATTGCGGATCAGCCAGGTCACGCGCGTGCCGGGCTGGTCGTCCGCGAGGGCGGCGAGGTCGATCAGCGTGTTCGCGGCCGAGTGTCCCGCGCCGACGACCGTCACGTGACGCCCGGTGAAGCGCGCGCGGTCGCGCCCGTGCACATCGGGCAGAGCGGGCAGCACGCGGTCGGACACGGTCTCCCAGCCCAGCGGCTCCAGTCCGTTGGAGCCGAGCGGGTTCGCGTGCCCCCACGTGCCGGAGGCGTCCACGACGGCGCGTGCCGTCTCGTCGGCCACCGTGCCGTCGGAGCGTCGCACGCGCAGCGCGAACGGCGCCTGCGAGCGGCCGCGTGTGCGCGTGCGGTCCATCCCCTCGCGCGTCACGGCGAGCACCTCGACGCCCCAGCGGATGTTCGGCGCGACGACGGCGTGCGCCGCGAGAGGCTCGAGATACGCCGACACGAGCTCCGCGCCCTTCGGCGCCCGGTCGGCGGGCGGGGCCTGCCAGCCCGCGCCGGCGAGGAGCCGCACCGCGGCGTCATCGATCACGTGCTGCCACGGCGAGAACAGGCGCGTGTGGCCCCATTCGCGGATCGCGGCGCCCGGCACGTGACCGCGTTCATAGATCACGAATGGAATGTCGCGCGCGGCGGCATGCGCCGCCGCGGCGAGGCCGATCGGCCCCGCGCCGATGATCGCCACGGGCAGCGCCGTGAGCCGCGGGTGGGTGGCGTTCGCGACACGCGCGGGCAAGAGGTCGAGCAGGGCCATGAGGTCTCCATCCAGGATCGCCATCGAGATATCGATGACCGTCGATGGTGAGTCTGCACCGATCTATCGAAGTTCGTCAATATCGACTACGGTCAATGTATGCCCTCGACCGCGCTTCCCGTCATCCAGGACACCGCGTGCTGCGCGCCGCTCGCCCGCGAGCCGCTGTCCGTCGGAGACGCCGCTGACCTTGCACGACTCATCAAGGCGCTCGCGGACCCCGCTCGGCTGCGCCTGCTGTCGATCGTCGCGGCGTCGGAGGGTCACGAGGCCTGCGTGTGCGACCTCATCGAGCCGCTCGGGCTGGCGCAGCCGACCGTGTCTCACCACCTGAAGGTCCTGACCGACGCGGGGTTCCTGTCGCGCAGCAAGCGCGGCACGTGGGCCTACTACGCGCTCGTCCCGGGCGCGCTCGAGCGCATCGCAGACGTTCTGCGCCCCTGATGTCAACCCGTTGAGCGGGCCAGGGTCGCGGCCCTAGCGTCGGTGACATGAACGCTGGGCTTCCCGAGATCCACGAGTGGTACCCGCGCCTGTCGATCGGCGCGAAGCACGCGCTGCGTGACAGCGCCACGCTGACCGACGAGGTGCGCGACGAGATCGCCGAGATCACGGGCGCCGATGTGCCGAGCGACGCGTCGCTGAGCGAGGACGACCGTGACTTCATCCGCACCCAGTCGGAACAGGTCGACTGACCTTCCGACGATCGCGACGCTCGCGGAGCTCGCCGAGTTCGTCGGCCGCCGCGAGCAGTCGTACATCCGGTACTCGAAGGGCCCTGCGCACGACGCGTCCGAGCAGAGCCGCGACACCGAGAGCGGTCTCGACCTTCCGGGTCTGTCGGTGAACCCGCTGCACCCCGAGACGTGGTGGTCGCGGCCCGTGGAGGACTGGCTCGCGCGCCAGGTGTGCCAGTACTCCCAGCTCGCGGAGAAGAACCCCGATCGCTTCGCGTGGGTGCTCGACGGGCGCACCGTCGGCCGCGGCCCCGACTGCGAGCCGCTGCTCGCCGATGTCGAACCGCTGGCCCGGCTCGCGCCCGCGCTGCTGGACGAGGCCGCGGCGCGATACGAGCAGGCCTTCGAGGCGGGCCGCGGGCCCGAAGACTGATCCGCGCGAAGACGGATCCGCGTCAGCACCGCTCCGCCCGACAAGGGAGACGGGACCGCGCGACGGGATGAGACGGGGCGCGGCCCCGGCGCCGCGCGGGCGCCGCAGGCCACGTCCGGACTCAGCCCTTCACGCCGCCCGCCGCGACGCCCTCGATGATGTGCTTCTGGGCGACGAAGAACAGGATGATCATCGGGATCGTCGTGATCACGCTCGCCGTGATCAGGATCTCCCAGTGCCATTCACCGCCGAAGCCGAAGTTGTCCACAAGCGCCTTGAGGCCGCGCGGGATCGTGAAGTTGTCCGAGTCGCGCAGGTAGATCAGCGCCCGCATCAGGTCGGTCCACACGGCCTGCACCTCGAACACCACCGTCACGGCGAGTGCCGGGCGAGACAGCGGCAGCGCGATGCGCCAGAACACCTGCCACGGGTTCGCACCGTCCACGCGGGCCGCATCGAACAGGTCGCGCGGCAGCGACAGCATGAACTGCCGCAGCAGGAAGATGTAGAACGCACTCCCGAACAGGTTGTGCGCCCACATCGGCAGGAGGGTGTTCACGGCGCCGAGCGAGTTCCAGATCAGGAACGTCGGGATCATCGTGACCGCGCCGGGCAGCATCATCGATCCCAGCACCAGGGCGAACAGCGGGCCGCGCCCGCGGAAGCGGTAGAACGCGAACGCCCACGCCACCATGGCGCTCGAGATCGTCACGGCGCCGGCGGCGAGAACCGTGACGATCACCGTGTTGAGCAGCCACAACCCGAGCGGCGCCTCCTGCCACACCTGCAGGTAGTTCTCGAGCGTGAATGTCTCGGGGATCAGCCGGTTGTCGAAGACCTCACCGCGCGGCTTGAACGACGCGCTCACGAGCCACGCGAACGGGTAGACGAACACCACGGCGATCACCACGAGCGTGGCGATCGTCAGATACCGTCCGAGGCGAGACCGCCGACGCCGGGGCGGACGCCGCTTCGCGTCCTGTTCGGCGACGGCCGGCGCGTTCGCGTCCGGGCGGGTGCCGACGATCGGATCCGTGAGGGCGCTCATCGCGATCCCCCTTCGTAGTGCACGAGCCGGCGGGACACGATCGCCTGGATCGCCGTGACGATCATGATCACGACGAACAGCAGCCACGCCATCGCCGACGCGTAGCCCATGTTGAGGAACTGGAACGCCTGCTGGAACAGGTAGATCACATAGAACAGCGCGGCGTCGTTGCCGTACGTGGTGTTGCCGGCGCCGAAGAACGCGGTGTACGCCTCGTCGAACGTCTGCAGGCCCGCGATGGTGTTGACCACCACGATGAAGAACACGGCGGGGCTGATCATGGGCAGCGTCACGCTGAAGAACTGCCGCCACGCACCGGCGCCGTCGAGCCGCGCCGATTCGTACAGCTCCTCCGGCACACCGCGCAGCGCCGCGAGCAGGATGAGCACGGACGAGCCGACGGTCCACAGGCTCATGATCACGAGTCCCGGCTTGACCCAGGCCGGGTCCGTGGTCCAGGACGGCCCGTCGATCCCCACCCAGCCGAGGCTCGTGTTGATCAGGCCGCTCTGTCCGTTGAACAGCAGCAGGAACAGGATGCCGACGGCCACCGGCGGGGTCATCTTCGGCAGGAAGAACACCGTGCGGAAGAACCCGGATGCGCGCCCGGCGCGGGCGAGGAGCAGCGCGAGCGCGAGCGACACCGCCACGTACAGCGGCACCTGCACGGCCGTGAAGAACAGCGTGTTCCCGAGCGCGGTCGACACCTTCGGGTCGGAGAACAGCTCGGCGTAGTTGCCGAAGCCCACGAACGACGGGTCGTTGATGACGTCGTAGTCGGTGAGCGACAGGTAGGCGCTGTAGATGAGCGGCCACGCGGTGAAGACGGCGAAGCCGATCAGCCACGGTGCGAGGAACATCAACGCGGCGCGGTTCTCGCGAGCCCCGCCACGCCGCCGGCGCGGCGCCCGGGTGGGCGCCGCGCCTGCTGAGGTGACTGCGGTCACTCCCCGCTCCCCGAGTTCTCGCTCATCTCGGCCCACGCGTCATCCAGCGCCTTCTGCGCGGTCTCCTGCGCCTGTGCCAGCGCGTCGGCGGGCTCGGCCTCGCCCGACAGGACCGAGTTCACGGCGTCCTGCATGGCGGTCTCGAATTCCGCGTCGGCGGGGCTCGCCGGCAGCGCGAACGTGTGGGCGTTGGCCTCGTACGTCGCCGCGACCGCGGTGTCCCACGGCTCGCCGCCCGAGGTGACCATGCCCTCGATCAGGGTGTCCGCCTCCGCGTTGCCGGTCAGCAGGCCGGTGAACGGCTTGCCCTCCTCCTCGCGCAGGTCCAGGCGCGCCTGGGCCGCTGCCTCCCACGTGTCCACGGCGGTCATGACGCGGGCCCAGCGGCACGCGGCCTCCGGGTTCTCGGCGCCCGCCGGGATGGCCCACGCCGAGCCCGACGCGTACGCGATCGGCTCTCCCTGGCGGTCCTTGACCGTGCCGAACTCGATCGGCGCGTCCGGCGACACGTCGTTGAGCACGTTGATGTACCACTGCTCCATGGGCATCGCGCCGAGCACCCCGGTCG
>NZ_JAPSJA010000184.1 GCF_031178525.1 Microbacterium sp. | reverse complement strand
GCGTCGCGCTGCACCGAGTCCAGCAGGTCGAAGCGCGTGCGCGCGTCCGCGACCGATTCGCCCGCGGGCAGCATGCCGGCCCACAGCAGCAGGAGGCGCACGGCCTCTTCACGCCGCTCGGCGTCGGACACCCAGGCCGAGGGATCCCGGATGCCCGCGAGCCGCAGCGCGAGCGCCTGCAGCGCCCGGGCGGCGCGATCCGTGCGCAGCGGCGCCGACAGCGGCCCCACGAGGTCGGGCGACGCGAACAGCCACATCCCGAGCAGCGCACCGGTGCGGGCCCGGTCGCCGTGGCCGGCGATGAGCCGGGCGGCGGCGACCGCCGCAGCCCCGCGGTCCGGAGTGTCCTCGAACACGTCGCGCGCGACGGCCGCCACATCGGGAAGGGGTACGCCCGGCTGCGGCAGGAACGCGCGCGGCGC
This sequence comes from Microbacterium sp., assembly GCF_031178525.1. Lineage (GTDB taxonomy): Bacteria > Actinomycetota > Actinomycetes > Actinomycetales > Microbacteriaceae > Microbacterium. The sequence continues at coordinate 4,341 of NZ_JAPSJA010000184.1, read as the reverse complement.
AGCGGACAGCCGCGCTGCGAGCTCCTCGACGGAGGGGCCGGGCACGAGCCCCGCGTGGGCGGACCAGATCGCTTCCTCGTCGTGCTCCAGCGCCGCCCACGCGGCGAGACCGCTCTGCTCGATGCCGGTCACGCCGCCGCCCCCGCGTGCATGATCCGGCGCGCAAGTCGCGCGCACACCGCCGGGGCGTCGGTCATCTGCTGGATCTCCATGACCTCGTATCCGGTGTCGTCGGCACCGTAGCCCTGCTTCCGCGACCAGGCGTCGGGCACCACGACGAGCGTGCCGCTCGCCAGCAGGGGCAGCGTCCGCGGCGCGACGTCCGCGTACCGGTCCTGCCATGCGCCGAAGAAGCTCGCGACGCCGCTGTCGCTCAGCACCACCAGGTGGCGGCGCTCGCCGCGGCGGACAGCGGTGCGGTCGGAGAGGTAGCGCGACGCCAGCAGGTCGAGCGGGAAAACCGTGCCTCCCGCGAAGAACGTGCACAGCGTCCCGGTGATCTGCATGCGGTCGCGCGTGAACTCCTCGAACGAGGCGACCTGTCCGGGGCTCGAGAAGGAGGTGACGCGCACGCGACCGCCGCCGCGCAGCACCGACTGGACGAGGATCATTCCCGCGAGCACGGCGGGCGATCCGCGGTCCGGATGCGGCATGGATCCGGACGCGTCGACGTACAGATCGAGGGTCACGGGCCGTTTCTCGTGCACCGGATCGTCCGGCAGCAGGTCGCGTCGCCGCGTCGTCACACCGGGGATCATCGTGGCGCCGCGCGCGAGCGTGCCCGGCCAATCGAGGTCGGCGAGGTCGTCGCCCACCTCCCACGTCTCGAGCGCGCCCAGCAGGTCTTTTCGCGAGGGAACGGCGCGCGGTGCGCTGAGGGGCGCGGCGAAGGGCGCGGCCTCGCTCTGATACCAGGCGGCGAGCACCGCGGCGCGCTCGGATGCGGAGAACAGCGCGAGCGTCTGCGCGAGGCCGAAGCCCTGGCCCGCCTGGCGTTCCACGTCCGGCACATCCGGGACGGATCCCGCGTCGGCGAGCGTCAGCGACGGATGCAGCGGCGTCTCGCGCAGGCGGCCGTCGGCGAGGACCCGTTCGAGTTCCTCCGCGGTCGCGGCGGCGCCCTGCTCCTCGGAGCATCCGCCGATCCCGCCGGCGGGCCCGAACGCGGAGTCCACCGCGCCCGCGGCGTGCAGGGCGGAGACGTACGGGCCGAGGATCATGCCGAAAGGGAGGGCGCCGGAGATGGGATCCGTGCCGAACGCGCGCACGGTGTCGGCGAGGAAGCGCGCGTCGAGCTCGGGGTCGAGGGACAGCGCCGGATGCACCTGCGCCTCCGCCCGCTCGCGATTGATCTCCGCGGCCCGCCTCCGCCGCTCGGCCTCCTCGTAGTTGCCGCGATACCGGCTGCCGAAGCCCGTGGGAAGCCGGATGTCGGCGGGATCCACCTCGCCCAGGTTCCGCGCCTCCTCGGCCGCCGCCCGCGCCGCATCGCGCAGGCCGTGCGGGGGTTCGGACACGCACAGGGAGCCCGCCGGCAGCGACCAGAGCATCTCGTACGCGCGCATGACGACCCACCACGCGGGCCCCGTCTCCGCGCCGGCGTCGCCCTGCGCGATCATCGGCGCGGACAGCACGCGCCACATCCGGATCATCTCGGGCTCGCGGTCGGGATGGTCGGCACGCTGGGCGCGCGTGATGCGCGCGTTGATGAGCATGTCCGACCAGATGTTGGCGTACCGCGGCGCCTGAGCCGCGACGTCGACGGCGCCCAGCGGATCGCTCGCCGTGAGCGCGCGGGCGACCTGATAGCGGATCTTCAGCGCGTCGATGCGGGTGCTCGGGGCGAGCGCGTGGTGGCCGAGCTCGTGGGCGAACACGCTCCCCAGGAATGCCGCGCAGCCGACCCGGTCGAGCGCGACCGGGTCGTACGAGATCTCGGCCGGGAAGCCGAACCAGGCGAAGGAGGCCTCGTGCGCGTCCGGCTTGGCGACCGGCGGATGCATCCGGACGCTCCAGAGTTCCTGCGCCGCCTCCCAGGCCGCGGCGGCGGTCATCGCGACCTCCGGATCGTCGCGAGGTGCGTGCCGCCCGGTGCCTCGAGATCGGCCCAGCCGGGATCGTCCGACGCGGACCGGTGCTCGTCGTGCCCGGCGACGCGGTGGCCGAACACGTCGGCCTCGATCGCGATGCGCGCATCACCGACTCGCACGGTCCAGGCGCCGGCGGCGATCGGCTGCGGATCCCGCGGCGGCAGGTCCCACGGGCCGCCGAGGCCCCGGAACCCGCCCACCCGCGCGACGACCGACCGGGAGGTCGCGCCGGGCCACCAGAAGCGATCCTGCCGCTGGCCCGCGACGGTGGAGGCCAGCTCGTCCGGCCGCAGGCGCAGGGCGGCCGCGCATGCCATGGCGAGCGGCCCGGTCGCGGACGCCATGCGCGCCAGCGCGTCGTCCCGCAGGCCCAGCACACCCGCACGCCAGCCGGCGACCGCGCCGAGGGTGACGATCTCGGCGGGGGCGAGGTCGGGCACGGCTGCCACGCCGCGACCCAGGGAGTCGGCGAAGCGCGTGGCGTTCCCGCCCCATGCGACGACGCGCGCGCCGGCCGCGTGCAGATCCACGTCGTATCCGGTCGGAAGCGATGCGGTCGGCGCCTGGTCGGCGTCGATCGCGTGGCCCGGCCGCGCGATCACCGCTCGTGTCCCGTCATCGTGCCTCCAGCCAGCGCAGGTAGTTCGTGTACCGCTGGTGCAGATACTTCAGCGCGACGAGCTCGTCGAAATCACGGCCGTAGAGCTTCCCGGTCGCGGCGATCTGCGCGATGCGCGCCTCCACGGCCGTCACCCGCTGCGAGACGGCGAGGGCGTCGAGGCCGTCCAGTCCGTCGCCGAACTGCTCGAGCAGCACCGCGGTCGCGTCGGGACGGTCGCCGCCGAGCCGGCGATGCTCCGCGCTCGCCGCGTCGAACAGGTCGAGCAGCCAGCTCGCGTGATCCGTCGCGAGCTCGCGGTCGCTGCCCGCGTCGAACCGCGGGTGCTGCAGGTTGGGCCGCAGCTTGCCGCGCAGCGCGAACGGCACCATGGCGCGCACGTCCTCGCGCGAGACGGCCTTCTGGCCGCGGAACCAGGCGCACGCCTTCGCGTACAGGATCAGCGTCTGCAGTGCGCGGGGAGAGACGGAGCCGAGGGTCTGCGCGCCGGGGTCGACCTGCAGATCTGCGCCGCTGTTCGCGCCGATGACCTCCGCGACATCCCCGCCGGAGGTCGCGACGACGTCCTTCGTGCGGTACTCGAACATGCGGCCGCCGTGCTGCGCGAACTCGAACTGCGACACGAAGAACTCGATCTCGCGGCGCAGGGCCGGCGGCAGGGGCGTGGCGCGGATCGCCGCCCGCATCCGGATCCGGTCGTCGGGGCTGAAGACGAGCTCCGCAGGCACGTGGTCCTCGGGGCGTTCGCCGGCCTCCACGCGCGTGACGAGCTCGTCGAAGAAGCGGCTGTTGAAGCCCAGGGACTGGACGGTGACATCCATCCGGTCCTTGAGCGCCTGGATCACGGGGAAGGTGCCGCCGCCAGCGTCGTCGTTCGCCGTGAAGTACCAGCTGTCGATGCCGCCGGGAGGCGTGGTGCGGTGCATCTGGTCGTGGCTTTCGACGTAGCCCTCGGCGACCATCGTGAGCAGCGCCGACTGCGTCTTGGTGGGGATCCGGTTGTACTCGTCGACGATCTTCACGGGCGCATCCAGCCACCGGCGCCACGCGATGCGGATCCCGTCGAGCGAGTCGGCGTTCACGAGGTCGCGTGGAAGGGGCATGCCGACGAGGTCGCTGATCGTCATCTGGGGCTGACCTTGCTGGACGTCGCGGCGCACGTCGGCGGGGGACTGGCCCGCGAGCACGCCCATGAGCACGGCCAGCGTGGTCTTGCCTCGGCCCGGCCCCCCGATGAGCAGACAGCGCCCGCCGACGGCGAAGGTCAGCAGCGGCAGCAGCGCGTTCGAGGAGTACGACTGCTCGGCGGGCAGCACGAGCTCGGCGTTCGCGTCGCCGAGCGAGAAGCGGGTCGCGCGCGCCAGCCCGAACTCCACGTCGTAGTAGGGGGAGATCACCGCGCGGTTGACGAGCCAGAAGTATGCGCGGCGGAGCTTCTCGTCGAGCGCGGTCTCCACCGGCGGCGCCGCGGCGAAGAGATCGTCCGCCGTGTATCTCGCGTCCGGGTCCGGCGAGACCGGACGGGTGGGCGACTGCGAGGTGCGGCTCCAGCGCGCGGGATCCTGGTAGGTCGCACGGGTCATGTGCTGCTCTCCCTCTCTCGGACGATCTCTCGGCCGATGTCGCGGCCGA
>NZ_JAPSJA010000183.1 GCF_031178525.1 Microbacterium sp. | reverse complement strand
ATGACGAACTCGAGCCCCTCGACGCGCGGCCGCAGTTCGGCCACCGTGGCTCGCCCGGCCGCCGTGAGCTTCAGCACGTTGCGTCGGCGGTCGGAGGCATCCGACGCGCGCTCGATCAGGCCGCGCCGCGTCATGCGGGCCACGAGATCGGCGATCGTGGAGCGGTCGAGATCCAGCTCCGCTCCGAGCGTCGCCTGGCTCGATCCGGGAAGGCGCTCGAGAACGGTCAGAACGGCGTACTGCACGCTCGTGACGTCGCGCGAGACATCGCGCTGCCACGCGGCGAGATGCATCTGCTGCGCACGGCGCAGCAGATGCCCGAGGTGGCGCAGGGGCTCCGGCGCATCATCGATCGGGTCGTCCACCCGTTCATCCTGCCCCAGCGGATCGTGTCCCGGCGCCGCTCGCCTCCGTGGGGAGCGAGGAGCGCGCGCACGTCCCACGGCGGAGGGGACGGCCGGCGCGGAAAGTAAGATCGTCCATCGTGGCGAAAAGGCAGACCAGCACCCGAGGTATGAGCGGCAACCCGGCCAAGCGCGGCGCCGCGCGCACGGCGGCGTCGCCCGTCGCGCGCCCCGTGACGCTCGGCGACTGGATCGGCGCCTCGCGGCTGCGCACGCTTCCGCTCGCGGTGGCGCCCGTCGTGATCGGCACGGGTGCGGCGATCCTCGTCACGGACGTGTTCCACTGGGTCATCGCGCTCGCGTGCCTCGTCGTCGCGGTTTCGCTGCAGATCGGCGTGAACTTCGCCAACGACTACAGCGACGGCATCCGCGGCACCGACGCGCACCGCGTGGGACCCGCGCGCCTGACCGCCTCGGGGCGGGTGCGGCCGCGCACCGTCATGATCGTCGCGTTCGTGTTCTTCGCGGTCGCCGCCGCGGCGGGCCTGGCGATCACGATCCGCACGCAGCAGTGGTGGTTCATCGCGGTGGGTGCCGTCTCGATCATCGCGGCCTGGTTCTACACGGGCGGCAAGCGCCCCTACGGGTACAACGCGCTCGGGGAGGTGTTCGTCTTCGTCTTCTTCGGCCTCGTGGCCACGCTCGGCACCACGTGGGTGCAGGCCCTCGCGCTGCCGCAGGAGGCGTGGCTCGGCGCGGTCGGCGCGGGTCTGCTCGCGTGCGCCGTGCTGCTGGCCAACAACCTGAGGGACATCGAGCAGGATGCGCGCGTCGGCAAGCGCACGCTCAGCGTGGTCATCGGCCACCGCGCCACCCGGATCCTGTACACGGTGTTCGTCGTGCTGGCGTTCGCGATCACCTGGTTCCTGGCGTTCTTCTATCCGATCGCGTGGCTGGCCTCGCTCGCGCTGCTCGCCGCCGGGCCCGCCATCCTGATCGTCTGGACCTATCGCCAGCCGCGCGAGCTCGTCACCGCGCTCGCACTGACGTCCCTGACGTCGCTCGGCTACGCCGGCTTCCTGTTCTGGGCGTTCGTGGGCTGACGCGGATCGGCTTCCCTCGGTCCTGAGCCTGCTCGCTCGAGGACCGGAGGGTCACGCCTCGTCGTCGGGCCGTGCGGGGGCGGCGTAGCCGCCCCGGGAGGCGCGCTCGTTCGCCTCGTCCTCGAGCTCGTCCTCCAGCTCGCGCTCGGTCTTCGCGCGCGGCGCGCTCTCGGACGCCTCGCGTCGCGCCGCGAGCGACTGCGACACCCGGCCCAGCGGGCGGCGCAGGAACAGCACCGAGACGCTCACGCCGATGAGCGTGGCGAAGATCGCGGCGAGCCACCACAGGTCCTGGAAGGCCGGCAGCAGCATCATCAGGCCGAACGGCACGAGGAACGCCGCGAGGCGCAGCACCGAGTAGACGAGGAGCGAGACACCGGCCGACTTCTTCACGCCGTCGAGTCTAGATTCGGCGCCTGAGCAAGCACCGGGCCTCACGCCGGATGTCAAGCCGATCCGGTGCACAGGCGGCGCGCCTAGGATGAGGAGGTGGCACGCCTCCTCATCGTCCTCGGCATCGCCGCCGTCGTGTTCTGGGTCTTCAGCATCGTCGACTGCGCGGTACAGCCTCCGTCGCGCCACCGCGGAGTGTCGAAGGGCGCATGGATGGCGATCGTCGTGCTGATCCCGGTGCTGGGCGGCATCCTGTGGTTCCTGCTGGGACGTGCGCGCAAGCAGCCTCCCGGGCGCGTGCTCGCGCCCGACGACGATCCGAACTTCCTCGGCACGCTCAAGGGCGTGAGCGACCAGGACGAGCGCATCCGCCTCCTCGAGGAGGAGCTCGCACGCCTGGACTCGGAGGAGGACGCTCCGCCGGCGGCGGAGCCGAAGGCGGACGACGACAAGCCGGAAGAGCCGGGCACGGACGACGACCCCCGCGGGCGCCGCGGCGGGACGCTCTGACGTGACGCCGCCCGCCGGGTCGCCCGCGAGCGACGCCGCGGCCGCGCTGGTCGACGAGCTCGTCGCACGCGGCGTGCGACACGTCGTGGTGAGTCCCGGATCGCGCTCGCAGGCGCTCGCGCTCGCGGCCGCCGCGCTCGAGCGCGCGGGACGCATCCGGCTGCACGTGCGGATCGACGAGCGCGTCGCCGGATTCACGGCGCTCGGCATCGGGCGTGAGACGCGTGTTCCCGCGGCCGTGATCTGCACCTCCGGCACGGCCGTCGCGAACCTGCTGCCGGCCGTGCTCGAGGCGCACCACTCCGGCGTGCCGCTGCTGCTGCTGACGGCGGATCGGCCGCCCGAGCTGCGCGGCATCGGCGCGAACCAGGCGACGACCCAGCCGGGCATCTTCGGCGCCTTCACGCGCTTCGCCGTCGACGCGCCCGTCCCGTCCGGCGAACCGGATCAGGACACCGCCGTGCGCGCCCTGGCGGAGCAAGCGTACGCCTCGGCCGTGGGGCCCGTGGCCGGACCCGTCCACCTGAACCTGCCGTATCGCGAGCCCCTCGCGGGGGAGCTGCCCGCCTGGTTCACGGAACCGACGCACATCCTCGACAGGACGCGGCTGGGCGGCGGCGGGAGCGACACGCCCCGGCACGATCCCCACGCGCTCGCACACGGCCCGCGCACGGTGGTCGTCGCGGGAGCCGACGCCGGCGCCGGCGCGGAGCAGCTGGCGCACGAGGGCGGCTGGCCGCTGATCGCCGAGATCGTGAGCGGATCGCGCTACGGGCGTCAGCTCGTGCACGGCTACCGCACGCTGCTGCGCGATACCGACCTCGGCGGCCGCATCGAGCGCGCCGTCGTGTTCGGGCATCCCACCCTGTCGCGTGAGGTGGCGGCGCTGCTGTCGCGCGCGGACGTGGAGGTCGTCGCCGTGCGCGGTCCGGGGGAGGACCTCGACCTCAACCACGCGACGACGCACGTGGACGCGGTCACGGTCACGCCCGGCGATCCGGATCGCGCGTGGCTCGGAGCGTGGATGCGGGCGTCGGCCGCGCAGGCCGTCGACCTCTCCAGCCCCGCGCCGGATCTCGCGGGGCTGTCGTCGACCGATCCGCGCGCCCGCGCCCAGGCGACCCGCGCCGAGCTCGACGCCGTGCGGCGCCCCCTCGACCGGGAGCAGCTCGTCGCCGCGGTGTGGGCGGCGACCTGGCCGCACGACCGGCTGATGTTCGGGTCCTCGCGCATCGTGCGCGTCGCCGACGCCGTCCTACCCGGCAAGCGCGTGCCGGTGCACGCCAACCGCGGCCTGGCGGGGATCGACGGCACGATCGCGACGGGCCTCGGCATCGCGCTCGCGAGTCAGGACGGCGACCGCCCTGGCGTCACGCGCGTCCTGCTCGGCGACCTCACCCTGCTGCATGACGTCGGCGCGCTGCTGCTGCCGGTGTCGGAGCAGGATCCGCGCATCCAGCTGATCGTCGCGAACGACGGCGGCGGCACGATCTTCGACGGCCTCGAGGTCGCCGCCCTCGCCTCACGCGACGACATGGAACGCGTCCAGTACACGCCGCAGGCCGCGGATCTCGCCGCGCTCGCCGCGGCCTACGGCTGGGAGCACACGCGGGTCACCACGCGATCCGCCCTCGACCAGGCGCTCATCACGCCCGGAGCACGCCGGATCATCGAGATCCCGCTCGACCGCTGAGGGCCTCCTTTCCGGTAGAAAAGGGCGCATGATCGCGCAGAGCCAGACCCACTGGACCGACGACGCCGTGCACGCGCTGCGCGTGACCAAGGGCCTGCGGCTCGCGGACATCGATCCGGAGTCGACGCCCGGCTACGCCGGCGACAAGCGCGACGGGGCCGCCGACCTGAAGGCAGGGCTCGCCCAGCTCGCCGAGTACCAGGAGCGGCTGTACGCCGCGAGCCGCGGCGGCACCGCGAAGGACTCGGTGCTGCTCGTGCTGCAGGCGATGGACTCCGCGGGCAAGGGCGGCGTCGTGCGGCACGTGGTCGGCGGCGTCGATCCGCAGGGCATCCAGCTGGCCGCGTTCAAGGCGCCGACCGAGGAGGAGCTCGCACACGACTTCCTGTGGCGCATCGAGAAGCGCCTGCCCGGCCCCGGCCTCATCGGCGTCTTCGACCGCTCGCACTACGAGGACGTGCTGATCGGCCGGGTGCGCAGGCTCGCCGACAGTCAGGAGCTCGAGCGCCGCTACGGCGCGATCGCCGACTTCGAGCGTCGCGTCGCCGACCGCGGCATCCGGATCGTCAAGGTCATGCTGCACATCTCGCCGCAGGAGCAGGGGAAGCGGCTCATGGAGCGGCTCGAGCGCCCCGACAAGCACTGGAAGTACAACCCCGGTGACGTCGACGAGCGCGCCCACTGGCCCGCGTACATGGACGCGTACCAGACCGCCATCGCGCGCACCTCCACCGACG
>NZ_JAPSJA010000182.1 GCF_031178525.1 Microbacterium sp. | reverse complement strand
GGCGGATCAGGTGTGCATCGATGTGTATCTCGAGCGCGCGGACGGCACCTTCACCAACGAGGCCGTCACGATCTGCGCGCCGGAGTGATCCGCTCCGCTCCGTGACGTTCCGCGGCCGTGCGCCGCTCGCGCCTAGACAGCGGGTGCGGGGTCCAGGTGGCGCGCGCCGTGCGACAGCACCTTCACGACGATGCCGCGGCGCGCGAGCGCCGAGACCGTGCGGGTTCCCTCGTCGACGTTGCGGCCGAGCGCCTGCACGTCGGTCACGACGAGCACGTCACCGGGCCTGAACGTGTCGAACAGTCGCGCCAGGCGCTGCTCCCACGTCTCGAGGATGTCGGGAGCAGGGTGACGGAAGCCCTCGATCGGCACGCCGAAGCGCGTGAGGTCGTCGCGCTGCTGCACGACGGACGGCATGTCGTCGCGCGCGACGACGAGGCCCACGAGACGCGAGCCCGCCGGGCGCGCCAGCCACCAGTCGCGATCGCGCTGCAGCTCGGTGAAGCACTTCGGGCACTCCACCGCGGCGTGCGGAAGGTGCAGCGGCGCCGTGTCCGCCCGCGTCTCCTCCGGATCCTGCGCGATCTCCGTCACGTCAAGCCCCTCTCTCGTTCCGGTCTATTCTGCCGCCCCGCGCCGACGTCCCGATACCGTTGCGGCATGACATTCAATGAGAACGCGAATGTCGGGAACAGCAGGGCCCGGCGCCGAGGCCGCAACGCCGCGATCGCCGGCGGTGGTGGCGTCGGAGTGATCGGCATCGCGGTGCTGCTGATCAGCATGTTCACCGGCCAGGACCTCACCGGGGTGCTCGGCATCACCGGGGGCGGCGGCCAGCAGCCCCAGAGCGGCGGCGGCGCCATCATCGAGGACTGCGAGACGGGAGCGGACGCGAACGAGCGGGACGACTGCCGCCTCGTGCTCGGCGCCGAGGCGATCGACCAGTTCTGGTCGGAGAGTCTGGAGGGCTACCGTGAGCCGCAGCTGATCATCGTCGACCAGGCGACGTCGTCGCAGTGCGGCACGGCGTCGAACCAGACCGGCCCGTTCTACTGCCCTCCCGAGGAGACCGTCTACGTCGATCCGACGTTCTTCGGCCTGCTGCGCTCGCAGTTCGACGCGTCGGCGGGGAGCCTGGCTCAGCTGTACGTGCTCGCGCACGAATACGGCCACCACGTGCAGAACCTCACCGGCGTCTTCGAGCAGCACCCCAACAACGGCACCGGACCCGACAGCAACGGCGTGCGCACCGAGCTGCAGGCAGACTGCTTCGCGGGAGCCTGGGTCGCGGCCATGACCGAGCAGGAGGACGCCGACGGTGACCCGTACCTGCTGGAGCCGACGCCCACGCAGATCGCCGATGCCCTGAACGCAGCCGCCTCCGTGGGCGACGACCACATCCAGGAGCAGTCGGGCGGCCAGGTCAATCCCGAGAGCTGGACCCACGGCTCGAGCGAGCAGCGGCAGCGCTGGTTCGACACCGGCCGCGAGGGCGGCGTCGACGCGTGCGACACGTTCGCGGTCTCCGGCAGCGAGCTCTGACATGGGCGGCGCGCTCGACGAGATTCTGTATCCCGAGATCGAGCCGTATGCGCACGGCATGCTCGAGGTCGGCGACGGCCACCGCGTGTACTGGGAGACGAGCGGGGCCCCGGATGGCAAGCCGGTCGTGTTCCTGCACGGCGGACCCGGGGGCGGCACGTCGCCCTGGCAGCGGCGGTTCTTCGACCCGGAGCGGTACCGCATCATCCTGATGGATCAGCGCGCGTGCGGACGCAGCGAACCGCATGCGAGCGAGCCGGATGCCGACCTGTCGGCCGTGACGACGTGGCATTTGGTGGCGGACCTCGAGCTGCTGCGCGCGCACCTCGGCGTCGAGCGGTGGCAGGTGTTCGGCGGCTCCTGGGGCAGCGCGCTCGCGCTCGCCTACGCGCAGACGCATCCCGACCGGGTCACGGAGCTCGTGCTGCGCGGCATCTTCACGCTGCGCCGGCACGAGCTGGAGTGGTTCTACGAAGGTGGCGCGCAGGCGCTGTTCCCCGACCTGTGGGAGGCGTACGTCACGCCGATCCCGACGCCGGAGCGCTCCCACCTGATCGAGGCGTACCACCGCCGGCTGTCGCATCCGGATCCGGACGTCCACGTGCCCGCGGCCGTCGCGTGGAGCGTATGGGAGGCATCGACCATCACGCTGCGCCCCGATCGGAAGGCGATCGAGGAGTCATCGCAGCCGCGGTCGGCCGTGGCGTTCGCGCGGATCGAGAACCACTTCTTCCGGCACGGCGGCTGGTTCCGCGAGGGACAGCTGATCGAGGACGCGCACATGCTGCGCGACATCCCGGCCGTGATCGTGCAGGGCCGCTACGACGTCTGCACGCCCATGATGACGGCGTGGGACCTGCACCGCGCGTGGCCCGAGGCGCGGTTCACGATCGTCGACGACGCCGGCCATGCGGCCGTCGAACCCGGAATCGCCGCGGCGCTCAGGGCGGCGACGGACGGGTTCGCATCCTCCGCTCGGTGAGCGGGGAAGCGCAGCCGGCGAGCCGACCCGTCAGATGAGGCTGAGCTCGCGCAGCTTGCCCTCGACGTCGGCGTTCGACGGCTCGACGTGGTGCGACGCGTCGGGGTAGACGACGACGGGGATGTTGGTGCGACCCGAGATGTCCTTCGCGACCTCGGCGGCGGCCGGATCGGCCTCGAGATCGACGTACGTGTAGGCGACGCCGAGGCCGTCGAGCTGCGCCTTGGTGCGGCGGCAGTCGCGGCACCACTCGGCGCCGAACATCGTGATCTGTCCCCGGTTCACGTCGGTCATGCTTCCAGCGTAGGCGCCGCAGACGGGACGGGATCCGTGCGGGCGCGACCGGCGGACATGACACGATGGGGTGATCCCGTCTGGATGCGGGGAGTCGACTCGAGGAGAGGGCCGGCGTGGACGTCACGGTCATCGTCCCCACGCGCAACGAGCGGGCGAACGTCGCCGAGATGGTGCGGCAGCTGGCCGCGGCGCTCGCGGGCCGGCGCGCCGAGATCCTGTTCGTCGACGACAGCGAGGACGGCACCGTCGCGGAGGTCGAGCGCGTGGCGCAGGAGGCGCCCCTCCCGGTGCGCGCCCTGCACCGGCCCGCGGGCCAGCGGGCCGGCGGGCTGGGCAGCGCGGTCGTCGCCGGACTCACCGCGGCGGCGGCCGACGTGTGCGTCGTGATGGACGGCGACCTGCAGCATCCGCCCGCGCTCGTGCCCGCCCTCCTCGATCGCCATGCGCGCGGCGACGCCGACGCGGTGGTCGCGTCGCGCTACATCGGCGGCGGCGACTCGACGGGGCTCGGCACGACGCTGAGATTCGGGGTCTCGCGCGGTGCGACCCTTCTGACCAAGGCCATGTTCCCTGTGCGGCTGCACGGCGCGAGCGATCCGATGACGGGCTTCTTCCTCGTCGACCGCCGCAGCCTCGACCTCGAGACGCTGCGTCCGAGCGGATTCAAGATCCTGCTCGAGCTGCTCGTCCGGAGCGATCTGCGCACCGCGGAGGTGCCGATGCGCTTCCATGAGCGCACGCAGGGGGAGTCGAAGGCGACCGCGCGGCAGGGCTTCACGTTCCTCGTCCACCTCGCGCGCCTGCGCTTCGGCAAGATGTCGGTGTTCGCCGCGATCGGCGCGATGGGCGCGGTCGCCAACATCGCGATCGTGTGGCTGCTCACGGCGGCGGGCCTCGGCTACATCTGGGCCGCGATCATCGCCGCCGAGGTCACGATCGTGGCGAACTTCCTGCTCGCCGAGCGATTCGTCTTCGCCGACATGCGCGGCCGCGCATCCGGGTTCTGGCGCCGCTTCGGCACCTCCTTCGCCTTCAACAACGCGGAGGCCGCGATCCGGATCCCCGTGCTCGCCTTCCTCGTCGAGACCTGGCACATCTCGTCCGTGCTGGCCACGGCGATCACGCTGGCGGTGGCGTTCGTCGCGCGCTTCGTGTTCCACTCGCTCGTCGTCTACGCGCCGCAGCGCTCGCGCGAGCCCGGCACCGAGACCGCGGGCCAGAAGATCATCCGCATGATCGACGAAGAGGCGATGCGCCCGGGCGAGCTGTAGGGCGCGAACCCCGCGCGCTTCGTTCGCGCCCTTGCTGTCAGGCGGGACATGCTTGACAAGCTCGGCGAGAAGTGGAAACGTTTCCTGCGTCCCCGGATGGAAACGTTTCCATCCGGTCTACGCCGCTCAAAGGAGAGTTCGTGGCGCGAGTCACCATCACGCAGGTCGCACGCCGAGCGGGCGTGTCGATCGCCTCCGCCTCGCGGGCGCTCAACGGGCAGGTCGCGAGCGCGGAGACGATCGAGAAGGTGCGCGCGGCGGCCGCCGAGTTGGGCTATGTCGCCGACGCGACGGCGCGGTCCCTGAAGCTCGGGCGCACCCAGCAGCTCGGCTACGCGGTCGCCGACATCGGCAACCCCGTCTACGTCGAGATCATGGGCGCGCTCGAATCCGTCGTGGCGTCTGCGGGATACCGGCTGATGATCTCGACCACGGGCGACGCGGCAGCCACCGTGGAGCTCGTCCGCGGCCTCAGCCGGGGGCATGTGGACGGCATGGTGCTGTCGCCGATCCGCGTGACCGACGAGCTCGTCCGCGCGCTCGAGGACGCCCCCGTGCCGGTGGTGGTGCTCGGCACGCTCCCCGACGGAACCGACGTCGACACGGTCCGCGCCGACTCCGCCAAGGGCATGGCGCTGGTCGTCGATCACCTCGCGGACGCGGGGCGGCGCCGAATCGCCTTCCTGAACGGTCCCGCCGACACGACACCGG
>NZ_JAPSJA010000181.1 GCF_031178525.1 Microbacterium sp. | reverse complement strand
GTTCAGCACATCGATCGTCGGCTGGTCGTTCTGGGTGGCCGAGGCGAACAGGGACGCGCCGATGTTGTCGCCGGCCGACACGAAGACCGTGCCGTCCGGGTTCTGCGCCTTGAGATCCTCCACCGTCTTCGCGAACGCGAGCGTGTTGCCGTCAATCCGGCCGTGGAAGTCGTTGATGTTCACGAGGTCGAGCTCGATCGGCGCGTCCGCCTCGGCGAACTCCAGCCCCACGATCTCGGGGTTGTGGTCGCTCGCGCGGAACACCGAGTCGTCGTACAGGATCGTCGCGTTGTAGTTGTGGCGGCTGTACTCGAAGCCGACCTGCTCCTGCGCGTTGATCTGCCAGACGTCGACGCCCGTGACCATCTCGAACGCGGCCTCGTTGGCGAAGATGTGGTCGAGCGATCCATCCATGCCGTCGAAGTTGTACGTCGCCTCGCCGCCGTTGAGGGCGACGTTGACGTCGGTGTAGCCCGCCTGCTCGATGACCTGCACCGGGTCCTCCATCGCGTAGGCGTTGAAGTCACCCGCGTGGAACACCGCCTCGATGCCCGTCTCGGCCTGCACCTGCTCGGTGAAGGCGACGAGCGCCTCGGCCTGACCGACCCGATCAGGATTGGCGTTGCCCTGCCCGGTGCCGTCGTCGACGCCGGAGCCCTTCGACTTGAAGTGGTTCACCGACACCAGGAAGGCCTGGTCGTCGCCGCCGTCCGCCGGCTTGAACGCCTGGAAGAGCGGCTCTCGCGCGTTGTCGAAGTTCTCCTCGTCGATGAGGATGCGCGAGTCGCCCACCGGGGCCACGTCGGCCGGCTTGTAGATGAACGCCGTGCGGATGACGTCCTCCTGCGCGACGGCGGGAACCGTGGCGGGCGACGGGACGAAGGACCACACCTCCGACCCGGCGTTCTCGTTCAGCGCGTCGACGAGCGTCTCGACAGCGAAGTCCCGGTCCTTGCCGTAGTGCGCGGAGTTCTCGATCTCCTCGAGCGAGACGATCGAGGCGCCGAGGCCGTTGATCGCCTTGACGATCTTGATCTCCTGGCGCTCGAAGTCCTCGGCCTCCGCGGCGCCGCGCGGGCCGGTGTCGCCGCAGTCGTTCGCCGTCACCGGGTCGCCCGCGCGGTCGTTGTACGTCGAGCAGGAGCCGCCGAGCTCGTTCTCGTACTCCTCGGCCGTGGTCGGGAAGTAGTTGAGCACGTTGAAGGAGGCGAGGCGGATGTCGCCGCCCACGTCCTGCGGCTGCAGGTTCGGGGTGCGGGTGTCGCTGAAGGTCACGACGTCGGTGCCGTCGCCCGTGACCGGCGTGGTCGGCTGGAAGTTCCACGCGTCGAAGCGGTACTCGAGCACGACGGGCTCGTGGAACGTCGTCGTCGAGCCGACGCGCACGGGGTTGTCCTGCGTCAGGTACGGCAGCGGCGTGCCCTTGTTTGCCATGCTGTTGAAGTTGGTGGTCGAGCCGTCGTCGAGGGTGATGCGACGCGCGTCGTTCTCCGCCACGATCGCGGCGAGGCCCGCGGTGTCGTCGGCATCGGCATGCTCCGTCGGCGTCTTGAGCGCCCCCTCACCGTGGGCCAGCCCGAACGAGCCGTAGTAGTTGGCGTCGTAGTTGTCGGAGACCGTGAACGGCGTGGCGGGCTGGATCAGCTCGCCCTCGTGCGCCTCCTTCTCCGCGGGGGTGTCGATGAGCGCCCAGTCGGTGAGCGGGGTCACCGTGCCGAGGCTCTCCGCCAGGACGGTGACGCCTCCGGCGGCGGGCGTGATCTCGGTCGTGCCCTGGAACTCGGTGACAGGGCCCGTGACGCGGACGCTCTGACCGATCTCGGCCCGCGCGTGGGCGCCGTAGATGAACAGAGCGTCCGACTTGCCGTCGGCGGGGTCGCCCGCGGGGTCCTGGATGTAGAAGCCGTTGAAGCCGCCCGTGCGGTAGTCGGCGGTCACGACGCCCTCGACCGTGGCGGTCTTGCCGTTCAGGGGCGACGTGTCGCCGGATCCCTGGACGTCGCGGATCGCGACCTTCGACGGGGCCGTCTCGGTCGGCGTGGGCGTCGGAGTCGGAGTCGTCGTCGGCTCCGGATCGGGCGTGGCGTCGCCGGACTTCTGCGGCGTCGGAGCACCGGCCGTGAAGTCCGCAGCGTTCGAGTCGCTGTCGGCGCCGGTCGCGGTCCGCGCGATGCTCGTGCCGTTGGTCGTGCCGGGCGCGGGCGCGGTCTCGAACGTGGCAGCGCCCGAACCCCAGCCGACCATGTCGATGATGTCGTCGCGGCCCGCGGCGTCCCCGGCCGGCCCTGCGTATACGGACGTGGTCGGAAGGAGGAAGAGGCGTCCCGTCGTGCCGGACATGTTCGGCGCGCTGACGACCTGATCGGCGCCGGGCAGCGGCTGGCCGTTGCCGTTGCCTGCCGCGAGCTGAACGAGGAAGTGATCGCCGGCGGCGACCGTGCCGCGCAGCGCCACGCCCCCACCCGATCCGCCTGCCGCGGACCAGTAGTTCAGGCTGAGGCCCTCGAGGCTGATGGCGTCGGCGGTCGGGTTGTACAGCTCGACGAAGTCGTGCGTGTAGGCGGCGCCGCTGTTGCCACCGCCGCCGTAGACCTCGTTGATGACGAGCGCGGTGTCGTCGGGGGCCGCGAAGGCCGCGGCGGGGACGAAGGATGCGAGACAGCCCGCCGTGAGGGCGGCGCTCGCGATGGCCGCGGCGCGACGACGCGCCGGGGCCTGACCGTTGTGAGGCATGAGGGTCTCCGGCTCAAGAGGAGGGAACAGGCAGACGCGGGACGTCAGAACATCAGCGAACCACGCCCGGCCGACTTTCGATCGGGCAGAACTCCCCCACTCTCGTCGCCGCCCGTTTCCGCCCGCTGGCGGCGAGGTTACGTCTTGACGAACAAGCCGATATAAAGCACGGCGCCCCGGCCGTCTCCGGCCGGGGCGCGCGCGAGAGTCGCTGCGATCAGCGCGCGGTGAGCCGCGCGACCGCGTCGGCGGCGGGGACGACCTCGCGGTTCCCCGTGCGGCGGTCCCAGAGCTCGACCTCGCCGTCGGCGGCGCCCCTGCCCACGACCAGAAGCTGCGGCACGCCGATGAGCTCGGCGTCGCCGAACTTCACACCGGGCGAGACCTTCGGCCGGTCGTCGAACAGCACATCCAGCCCCGCCGCCTCCAGCTGCGTCACGATCTCCTCGCCGAGGTTCAGCGCGTCGTCGCCCTTGCCGGTCGCCACGACGTGCACGTCGAAGGGAGACACGGACGCGGGCCAGATCAGGCCCTTGTCGTCGTTGTTGAGCTCGGCGATCGCGGCCAGGATGCGGGTGATGCCGATGCCGTACGAACCCATCGTGACCGTGACGAGCTTGCCGTTCTGATCCAGGACCTTGAGACCGAGAGCCTCGGCGTACTTGCGACCGAGCTGGAAGACGTGCCCGATCTCCATGCCGCGCTCGAGCGTGATGGGCGTGCCGTCGGGAGCCGTGTCGCCCTCGCGCACGGTCGCCACGTCCACGACACCGTCGGCCGTGAAGTCCCGTCCGTAGACCAGGGAGTGCACGTGCTTCTCGTGCTCGTTCGCGCCCGTGACCCACGATGTGCCGTCGACCACGCGCGGATCCACCAGGTAGCGGATGCCGCTCGCCGACTCCTCGCCGAGCACGGCGCCCTGCGCAGACCAGGGGCCGATGTAGCCCTTCACCAGCGCGGGATGACGCGCGAAGTCGGCCTCGGTCGCCTGCTCCACCTCGGCGGGCGCGAACGCGGCCTCGACGCGCTTGGCGTCCACGTCGCGATCGCCCGGGACGCCGATGATCACGAGCTCGCGTGCCTTGTCGGGGTGCACGAGCGCGAGGACGACGTTCTTCAGCGTGTGCCCGGCGGTCCACTCCCCCGTCGCCGGCCTGTCGATGTGCGCGTTGAGGTGATCCACGAGCGTCTGGATCGTCGGGGTCTGCGGCGAGTCGAAGACCACGGGCGCACCGTCCGGGATGGGCAGCGCTTCGGGTACCCGGGTCTCGAACGCCTCGACATTGGCCGTGTAGCCGCCCGCCGAGCGCACGAAGGTGTCCTCGCCGATCGGCGTCGGGTGCAGGAACTCCTCCGACTTCGAGCCGCCCATCGCGCCCGCGTCGGCCTTGACGATCACGTACTCCATACCGAGGCGCTGGAAGATCCGCTCGTATGCGGCACGCTGCGCGTCGTACGAGGCGTCGAGGCCCTCGTCCGAGTAGTCGAAGGAGTAGGCGTCCTTCATCGTGAACTCGCGGCCACGCAGCAGGCCCGCCCGCGGACGCGCCTCGTCGCGGTACTTGTCCTGGATCTGATAAATCGTCAGCGGCAGGTCCTTGTACGACGAGTAGAGGTCCTTCACCAGCAGGGTGAACGCCTCCTCGTGCGTGGGAGCGAGCAGGTAGTCGGCGCCGTGGCGGTCCTGGAGACGGAAGATGCCGTCGCCGTACTCGGTCCAGCGGCCCGTCGCCTCGTATGGCTCGCGTGGCATGAGGGCGGGGAAGTGCACCTCCTGCGCACCGGCCGCGGCCATCTCCTCGCGCACGATCTGCTCGAGCTTCGCCTTGACCCGCAGACCGAGCGGGAGCCACGCGAAGATCCCCGGCGCCTGCCGGCGGATGTAGGAGGCGCGCACGAGCAGGCGGTGGCTGACCACCTCCGCGTCGGCGGGGTCCTCTCGGAGGGAGCGGAAGAAGAAGGATGAGAGCCGCGTGACCATAGGCGTCCAGTCTATGGATCCGCGGCACGCCCCGCCCGATCCTGCCCCCCGGGCGTGAGGGTTCCGTTCGGGGCGTTTCGGGATCGGATGTCGCTCAGTAACGTCGGCGCCATGA
>NZ_JAPSJA010000025.1 GCF_031178525.1 Microbacterium sp. | reverse complement strand
CGGAGCTCGTGGACGACCTGGGAGAGACCATGGCGGAGGTGCGCGAGGCGCTCGCGTGCGGCGACCACATGCAGCCGGCATCGCTCGACGGCCCGGTGGGCGCCGACCGCGACGCGACCATGGGCCAAATGCTGCCGGCGCACGGTGACGAGCTCGACCGCGCCGAGACCGCCGTCGTGATCACGGCGGCGCTGCGCGCCCTGTCGCCCCGCGACCGCCGGGTCGTGCTGCTGCGCTTCTTCGAGGACCGCACCCAGAGCGACATCGCGGGAGAGCTCGGCGTCACCCAGATGCAGGTTTCCCGCATCCTTGCGCACACGCTCGCGGCGCTGCGCGATCACATCCAGAACGGGCCGCCGCCGGCGCGCCGCCGCGCCGCCTGAGGCGAAGCGCTACCGGCTCACGCGGGCCGCGGCGGCCAGCACGTCGTCCACGGTGACCGCGAGGAGCGCAGGATCGGGGTCGGGGGCGAAGACGTCGCCGCGACGCAGGCGGGCATCGGTCAGCACGACGTGCGGGCCCGGCGGAGGTCCCCACTGCTCGGGCGAGGCCGGCCCGAAGAGCACGACGGACGGCGTGCCATACGCCGACGCGAGGTGCGCGGCCCCCGTGTCCGCCGAGACCACCAGCCGCGCGCGCTGGATGACCCCGGCGAAGCGACCGAGATCGAGCCGACCGGCCAGCACCCTCTCCTGAGCCAGCCCCGCCGCCGTCGCCACGCCGAGCGCGCGCTCGCGTTCGCCGGCGCCACCCGTGAAGACCACGCGATGGCCCTCCGCGGCGAGCGCTTCGGCGACCGCGGCGAACCGCGCGACAGGCCACAGGCGCGATCCGTACGCGGCGCCCACATGCAGCACCGTCGCGCCCTCGAGCTCCGGGATCGCGGGGGCCGACCGCAGCCGCACCTCTCCCGGATCCCCCGCGACACCGTAGGCGCCCACCAGCCGCACCCAGCGCCGCCGTTCGTGCAGCTCTGCGCGCCACGCCGGGGGCGCCTGCTCGGCCTCCGCGTCCCCGCCGGCGAAGCCGTCCAGCTCCTCGACGCGATGAACAATGCTCACGCGTGCGCCGAGGGCGTCCACGAGTCCCCGGCTCTCCGGACCGCTTCCGTGCAGGTTCACGGCGATGTCGATCCGCCCGCGCTCCAGCGGCAGCGGGTCATCGAGTCCCGGCGTGGGCAGCAGCGCGTCCACGCCGTCGACGAGGTCGACGACGGGTTCGAGCCACGCCGGCACGGCGAGCACGAGCCGGTGCTGCGGGAACGCACGCCGGAGCGCGTGGATCGCGGGCACCGCGACGAGCAGGTCCCCCAGCTTCAGCGCTCGCAGCGCGAGCAGCTCGGGACGTCCGTCGGGGCAGCCCAACTCCTGCATGGCTTCAGCATCGCAGGCGCGCCCTGAGGCGCACGAGTCGGAGAAGAGACGTTTGCCGCCGCGGAGAAGTGGGAAGTGCTCCGGTATGGGCATCGAACGCGCTTCCACCCCGCCGGTCCGCGCGGTGCTGTTCGACCGCGACGGCACCCTGGTGGAGGACGTGCCCTACAACGGCGACCCGACGCTCGTGCGGCCGATGCCCGGCGCCGAGTCGGCGATCGCCCGCGCCCGCGCCGCCGGCGCCCGGATCGGCGTCGTCTCGAACCAGTCGGGCGTCGCGCGCGGCCTGCTCACCGAGAGCCAGGTCGAGGCCGTGAACGCGAGGGTCGACGAGCTGCTGGGTCCCTTCGACGTGTGGTGCTGGTGTCCCCATGGACCCGACGACGGCTGCGGCTGCCGCAAGCCCCGGCCGGGCCTTGTGGTCGAGGCGTGCCGACGGCTGGGCGTCGCCCCGGCCGACGCGGTCGTGATCGGCGACATCGCCGCCGACGTGGGGGCCGCAGGAGCCGCGGGCGCGCGGGCCGTGCTCGTCCCCACGCCCGTGACGCTGCCCGAGGAGATCGAGGCGGCTCCGGAGGTGGCCTCCGACCTCGACGACGCCGTGCGGCTCGCCCTGATGGCACCGGCCGCATCAGCGCCCGGCGGGGGCGTCGGATGACGCGCCGGGCGCTCGTGGCGCGACTGGACAGCCTCGGCGATGTGCTGCTCGCCGGTCCCGCCGTGCGGGCCGTCGCTGCCGCCCCCGACGTCGACGAGGTGTGGATGCTCTGCAGTTCGATCGGCGCTGAGGCGGCGCGTCAGCTGCCCGGCGTCGCTCGCGTGCTGGAGTGGGACTGCCCGTGGATCACCGCGACGGCACCGAACGCGACGCCCGAGCGGATGCGCGAGCTCGATCGGCTGTTGGCCGAGGCCAGGCCGGACGTCGCCGTGATCCTGACGTCGTTCCACCAGTCGCCGCTGCCGCTGGCGCTGCAGCTGCGGCTGGCGGGCGTGCCGCGGATCGTCGGCGCGTCCGTCGACTTCGCCGGATCCCTGCTGGATGTGAGGCTGCGCCCGGGCGAGGACTTCTCCGAAGAGCTGCCGGAGCCCGAGCGCGCCCTGGAGATCGCCGGTGCCGGTGGTTTCGCACTGCCCGACGGCGACGACGGAAAGCTGCGGCTGACCTCCGCCGCCCCTCCTCCCGCGGAGGTCGCGCACATCCGCGACCTCGTGGTGGTGCATCCGGGCGCGTCCGCGTCCGCTCGCCGCTGGCCCGCCGAGCGCCATCGCGAGGCGGTGCGGCTGCTGCAGGACCGGGGCTGGCGGGTCGCCGTCACGGGCGGGCCGCACGAGCGGGAACTCACCGCCTACGTCGCCGGTGACGCGGCGCTCGATCTCGGAGGCGACACGCCGCTGCCTGCGCTGGCCGCTCTGCTCCGCCATGCGCGCGTCGTGATCACGGGCAACACGGGGCCGGCGCATGTCGCCGCCGCGGTGGGCACTCCCGTGGTGAGCCTGTTCTCGCCCGTGGTGCCCGCGGCCAGGTGGGCGCCGTACGGGGTGCCGCACGTGCTGCTCGGCGACCAGGACGCCGCCTGCCGTGGCACCCGTGCTCGCGACTGCCCCGTTGCCGGGCATCCGTGCCTGACGTCCGTCACGCCGCGCGATGTCGTGGCCGCGTGCGAGGAGCTGGCGGGGGCGCCGATCGCCGCGCGCGTGGCGGATCACCGGCGCGCGATGGAGGTGCCGGCGTGAGGGTGCTGGTGTGGCACGTGCACGGCGGTTACGCCGACGCCTTCCTTCGGGGTGCGCACGAGTACCTCGTGCCCCGCGACGATGCGCGCGGCTGGCACGGACTCGCCGGCCGGGACTGGCCGCAAGCCCGCGAGGTGCCGGCGGACCGGCTTCGGCAGGCGGAGTTCGACGTCGTCGTGCTGCAGCGCACGAAGGAGTGGGACGCCGTGCGAGAGCTGACCGGACGCGAGCCGGGGCGCGACGTCGCGGCCCTGTTCCTCGAGCACAACACGCCCAAGCCCGACGCGACCGGCACCGTGCATCCGTTCGCCGACGCCGGCATCTCGATCGTGCACGTGACGCACTTCAACCGTCTGTTCTGGGACACCGGCAACGCACGCACGCTCGTGGTCGAGCACGGCGTCCCGGACCCCGGTCCGCTGTACACGGGCGAGCTGCCGCGTGCGGCGGCGGTGATCAACGAGCCCGTCCGCCGCTGGCGCATCACGGGCACAGACCTGCTCCCCCACCTTTCCGCGGCCGCGCCGCTGGATGTGTTCGGGATGGGCGGCGAGCAGCTGCCTGCCGCCCTCGCGGCGAGCGCAGCCCCGGGTCGAGCACTCGAGGTGGAGCCGGCGGGAGACCTCCCCCCGCACCTGCTGCACGCCGAGCTCGCGCGCCGCCGGGTCTATGTGCACCCGTTCCGGTGGACGTCGCTCGGCCTGGCCCTGCTGGAGGCGATGCACCTGGGCATGCCCGTCGTCGCCCTGGCGACGACGGAGGCGCCCGCGGCGGTGCCGCCCGAGGCCGGGCTCGTCTCGAACGACCTCGACCGGCTCCAGCGGGCGATCGCCGCCTACGTCGCCGACCCCGGCCTCGCCGCCGAGCACGGGCGCGCGGCGCGCCGCCATGCGCTGGCCCATCACGGACTGCCGGCGTTCCTGCGCCGCTGGGACGACGTCCTCGCCGACGTCGTCTCGCACCATCCGCGCCGCACGGGCGCGACAACCTCCCCCTTTGCCGGAAGGAGCATGCGATGAGGATCTCGATGGTCTCGGAACACGCCAGCCCGCTCGCCGCGCTGGGAGGCGTGGACGCCGGCGGGCAGAACGTGCACGTCGCCGCGCTCTCCGCCGCGCTGGCGGAGCGCGGGCACAGCGTCACGGTCTACACCCGGCGCGACGATCCCCACCTGCCCGAGCGCGTTCCCCTGTGCCGTGGCGTCGACGTGGTGCACGTCGACGCGGGCCCGCCCGCGGCGGTTCCCAAGGACGATCTGCTGCCGTTCATGCCGGAGTTCGGCCGCGTGCTCGCCGAGCACTGGCGCGAGGACGTGCCGGACGTCGTGCACAGCCACTTCTGGATGTCGGGCGTCGCGGCGCTGCAGGCCGCCGCCCGTCTCGGCACCGCGCGTCCTCCCGTGGCGCACACCTTCCATGCCCTCGGCAACGTCAAGCGCCGCCACCAGGGCGCCGAGGACACGAGCCCGCCCGAGCGCGAGACCCTCGAGCCGGCCGTCGGCCGCAGCGCGGACACGGTCGTCGCGACCTGCTCCGACGAGGCGTTCGAGCTGATCCCGCTGGGCGTCCCCTCGAGCCGGATCGCGGTGGTGCCGTGCGGCGTCGACACGGAGCTGTTCACGCCGGAGGGGCCGGCCGAGGAGCGCGGTGCGCGCTTCCGCATCATGACCGTGGGCCGCCTGGTGCCACGCAAGGGCGTCGGCCTGACGATCACGGCGCTCGCCCGGCTCGTCGCCGAGGGGCGCGACGACATCGAGCTGACCGTGATCGGCGGCTCCCGCGGGCCCCGCGATGTCCTCGACGACCCGGACGTGCAGCGCCTGCGCGCGCACGCGCGCAGAGAGGGCGTCGAGCATCTCGTCAGCTTCCGCGGGCAGGTGCCGCACGCCGAACTGGCCGCGGCGCTGCGCTCCGCGGACGCCGTGGTGTGCGCCCCCTGGTACGAGCCGTTCGGCATCGTCCCGCTCGAGGCGATGGCGACCGGCGTGCCGGTGATCGCGGCGGCGGTCGGCGGCCTGATCGACACGGTCGTCCATGGCGGCACGGGGCTGCACGTGCCGCCGCGCGACCCCGATGCGATCGCCGCGGCGATCCGGACCTTGCGGGACGATCCGGAGCTGCGCGCGGACCTCGCGCGCGCCGGGGTCGCGCGGGCGCACACCCGGTACAGCTGGGCCAAGGTCGCGGCCGACACCGAGCGGGTCTACCGCGCACTCGCCGCCGCGTCGCCGACCGGCGCCGCGGAGAGCAGGATCGCTCCGCTGCCACGTCGTGCGGCGGCGCGGCGCGCGACGGGAGGTGCGCGCGCATGAGCGCCATCGGCACGGCGCGGCTCACCCGGCCCGACGACATCCTCACCGCCACGCTGCGCAGTCATCTGGAGGACCACACCGCCGCCATGGCGTCGCTGCACGCGCAGCTGCCCACCATCTCGGCGTGGGGCGCCGAGCTCGCGGCGCGGCTGCTGCGCGGGCAGCGCCTGCTCGCGGCCGGCAACGGCGGCTCGGCGGCGGAGGCGCAGCATCTCACCGCCGAGATCGTCGGGCGCTTCGACGGCGAGCGCCGGCCTTTCTCGGCGATCGCGCTGCACGCGGACACGTCGAGCGTCACCGCGATCGGCAACGACTACGGCTACGACGAGGTGTTCGCGCGTCAGGTCCGCGCGCACGCGCGGCCGGGCGACGTCGTCGTGCTGATGTCGACGAGCGGCCGCAGCCCGAACCTCGTCCGCGCGGCGCACGCGGCGCGGGAGGTCGGCGCCAAGGCCTGGGCCCTGACGGGCGCCGGTCCCAATCCGCTGTGCGAGGCGAGCGACGCCCACCTCGCGCTGGAGGCCACGGCCCCCGGGGCGCAGGAGGCGCAGCTCGTCGCGCTGCACCTGCTGTGCCGGGTGTTCGACCACCACGTGCGCGCGCACGACGCGGTCGCCGCCCCGCTCGTCCGCGCCGGCGCACCGGCACGGCAGGCACAGCGGGAGGACGCATGAGGATCACCGTGGTGGGAGACACCCTGCTCGACGTCGACCTCTCCGGCACCGCGGACCGGCTGAGCCCGGATGCGCCGGTGCCTGTCGTCGCCGTCAGCGAGACGGTGCGGCGTCCCGGCGGCGCGGGACTCGTCGCGGCGCTCCTCGCCCGCGACGGCGCCGACGTGCGACTCGTCACGGTGCTGGGCGACGACCAGCGCGCGCGCGAGCTGCGGGACCTGCTGCGGCGGCCACGCGGCGCCGGCGGCGCGGTCGAGGTCGTCGCAGGTCGCTCGGGCGCGCCGACGCCCGTCAAGACGCGCGTGCGCGCGGCGGGGCACGCCCTCATCCGTCTCGACGATGACTGCGACGCCCCGCCGCTCCCCCGCGCGACGCCCGAGATGCTCGCCGCGATCGACGGGGCCGATGCGATCGTCGTGGCCGACTACGGGCGCGGCGTGACCGCGGATCCCGCCCTGCGGGAGGCGTTGCAGCGTGCCGCGCATCGGGTGCCGCTGGTATGGGATCCGCATCCCCGCGGCACGGATCCGGTCCCGTCGACGGCGGTCGTCACGCCGAATCTCTCGGAGGCTCTCGCGGCCGCCGGCGAGCAGGGCGACGGCATCGCCGCGGCCGCCGCTGCCGCGACGCGGCTCGCCGACCGCTGGCGCGCGAAGGCGGTGCTCGTGACCCTCGGGGCGCGCGGCGCGCTGCTCGCCACGGCCGAGTCGGTGGCCCCCCACGTCGTGCCGGTCGTGCCCGTCACGACGGCCGATCCGTGCGGAGCGGGAGATCGCCTCAGCGCCTCGCTCGTGGTCGCGCTGGCACGCGGCGCCTCGCCGGCCGAGGCGGCATCGCAGGCGGTGGCGTCCGCCGGGCGGTTCCTCGCCTCCGGCGGCGTCGCCGGCCTGGATGCCCCGCAGGAGGCGGTGCCGCTGGGCGGCGCGTCGGACGCGCTGGCGACGGCTGCCGCGATCCGCGCACGAGGCGGCACGGTCGTCGCGACCGGCGGATGCTTCGACCTCCTGCACGCGGGCCATGCCCGGACGCTCGCCGCGGCGCGTGCCCTGGGCGACTGCCTGATCGTGTGCCTCAACAGCGACCACTCCGTCCGCGACCTCAAGGGGCCCGAGCGTCCGATCATGGGCGAGGCGGACAGGCGCGATCTGCTTCTCGCCCTGCAGTGCGTCGACGCCGTCGTCGTGTTCGAGGAGAGCACCCCGACCGAGGCGCTGCGGCGGATCCGGCCGGACATCTGGGTGAAGGGCGGCGACTACGCCGCGGAGGACCTTCCCGAGACGGCCGTGATCGCCGAGTGGGGCGGCCGCACGGTCACCGTGCCCTACCACCCTGGCCGTTCGACCACCCGCCTGGCCGGCGCGCTCGCCCGCGTCGGCTGACCCGCGCGCGTCGGGTTCGCGAGCGCTTGATCACCGTCCGACAGAACAGACCACGTCCGGAAGAAGAACGAAGGAGCACCATGACCGCAGACCGCAGCCTCGGCAATGTCATCGTCACCGGAGGGGCATCCGGCCTCGGGGCCGCCGTCGCCCGGGCCGTCCGCGACGCGGGAGGGCGCGCGCTCGTGCTCGACCTGGATATCTCGGGGGCCGACGTGCCGGACGCCTTCACGGCCGACGTGTCCGACACCCGTGCGACGGAGCAGCTCGTGAGCGAGCTCGCCGAGCGCTTCGGCGGTCTGGACGCCGTCGTGACGGCCGCCGGCGTGGACCGCCCGGCTCCGCTCGAGGGGCTGTCCGGTGACGACTGGGAGTGGATCGTCGGCGTCAATCTGTTCGGCACCGCCGCGGTGGTCAGGGCTGCGCTTCCCGCGCTGAAGGCCTCGCACGGTCGCGTCGTGACGATCGCGTCGTCGCTCGCGCTGAAGGGCGTGGGAGACGCCACCGCCTACTGCGCCTCCAAGTTCGGCGTGCTGGGGTTCTCCCGCGCGCTCGCGGCCGAGACGAAGGGGCAGCTCGGCGTGACGACCGTGTTCCCCGCCGGCATGCGCACGCGATTCTTCGACGGCCGCGACGAGCAGTACAAGCCGGGCCCGGACGCGGCGCTGATCGACCCGGCCCACGTCGCCGACGCGATCGTGTTCGCGCTGCGTCAGCCGGTCGGCGTCGAGATCCGCGAGCTCGTCATGTGCCCCGAGGAGGAGCCGTCGTGGCCGTGAGCGGCCTGCCGGGCTCGCCCTCGAGCAGCGACCTGACGTCGTCGTAGACGGCGGCTGCGGGCACGTCGTCCACGAACGTGACGTCGTGCTCGCAGCGGGGCGCGGTCCAGCCCACCTGGGTCGCATCCCGCCCGCATACCGGGCAGTGCGTCGTCCACGACAGCTGCACACGGTGACGGGCGCGGGTGAGCGGCCCGGCATTGATGAGGTTCCCCGCCCAGAAGATGCTCGCCGTCCGCGTGCCCACGGCCTGCGCCAGATGGCGCGGGCCGCTGTCGTTTCCGACCATCACGTCCGCAAGAGCGAGCACGCCCGCCAGCTCGCCCAGGCCGATCCGTCCGGCGAGCGAGACGACCGCGTCTCCGGCGAGGCGCGCGACGCGCCGCGCGATCGCCTCGGTGAGCGGCGCGTCCTCGCCGGCGCCCACGAAGACGATCCGCATGCCGTCTGCGGCGCAGCGCAGCGCGATCTCCTCGAACCGCTCTGCCGGCCATCGCCGGCGCGGGTCGGTCGCTCCCGGGTGGATCACGATCAGCGGCTCGGGGCCCGCACCGGTCAGCTCCCGCCCTCGCCGCCGCTCGGCGGCCGTGACGGCCACGACCGGCTCCGGGCCGACGGAGGGCGCGCCCGCCAGCGCCACCGTCTCGAGATGACGCAACACCTCGTGCTGGTAGTAGACGTACGGCAGGGTGCGCTCGAGCGGTGCGGCGTCCGGCGTCGCCGCGCCGACCGTGTGCCGTGCTCCCAGCGCCAGCAGGAACGGATTGGAATTGCGCCCGCCGCCGTGCAGCTGGCACGCGAGATCGAAGCCCTCGGCGCGCATCCTGCGCATGAAGGCACCGGTGGCGCGCGGGTCGTCGTCGCCCGCGGGCCGGTTCACGCCGCGCGCCGGGGGCAGCAGTTCGACGCGCGTCACCGGTCCGGGCCGGTCGCGCAGCAGCTCGCGGTGCATCGGGGTCCCCAGCAGCACGATCTCCGCCTCGGGATACGCGTCCGCGAGCGCATCCAGCGCCGGCAGCGCGAACAGCAGGTCACCGAGGCCTCCCCCGCGCAGCACGGCGATCTTCAGCACCTCGTCGAACCGGTCGCGGCCGGCCATGGCCGCCGCCGGCATCCGCGTCGCGCTCACCTCGCCCCCCCGTTTCCATCCCTCTGACGTCTCCCGGTCTGTTCCCCGCGCACGGCCGGCCCAAACCTTCCGTGGCCGCTTCCGACCGCGACGTGTGGCGGGCGCCGCGATCGGGTACAGGAGCGTCATGACGCATCCGGCTGAGATCGTCCCCCGCCTCCGGTCCGACGCGCCGCGCGTGCTCGTCGTCGGCGACCTGATCCTGGATCGATGGCTCCGCGGCGGCGTCCGTCGTCTCAGTCGCGAGGCGCCGGTGCCGGTGGTGGAGGCCGCCGAGCAGACCGACTGCCCCGGCGGCGCCGCCAACACCGCCGTCAACCTCGTGGCTCTGGGCGCGCGCGTGCGGCTCGTGGGAGAGATCGGCGACGACGCGGAGGGTCGGACGCTGCGCGGCCTGCTCGACGCCGCCGGGGTCGACACCTCGGGCGTCATCGTCGACGGCGCCCGGCCGACCGCGTCGAAGACGCGCATCGTCGGGGACGATCAGATCCTCGTGCGCATCGATCGCGCCCGGCCGGCGGGCGCGATGGGCGAGCGCCTTCCGGCGGCGCTGGAGCCCGGGACGGATGAGTCCCTGGTGATCTGCGACTACGACGGCGGCCTGTTCGACGACGCCGTCGTGGCGGCCCTGGCACGGCGGCGACGGGCGAGCAGGATCGTCGTCGACGCGCACGACGTCGCGCGCTGGGCGCCGCTGCGCCCCGACCTGGTGACGCCGAACGCACGCGAGACCGAGGCGCTGCTGGGGCGCGCGCTCCTGGAGGCCTCGGCGCGCGCGGACGCCATCGCCGGCGTCGCCGACGAGGTGCTCACGGCGTCCGGCGCCGCGACGGCGATCGTGACCCTGGATCGCGACGGCACCATCCTGCTGCAGCGGACGCCCACGGGCGACGTGTCCGCATCCCATCGGACCCGCGCTCGCCCCGCTCCCGAGAACCAGGCGACCGGCGCCGGGGACACCTTCGCGGCCGCCGCGACGGTCGCACTGGCGGTCGGCGCCGCGCCGGCAGCGGCGGCCGACTTCGCACAGCGCGCGGCGGACGTCGTGGTCTCGCGTCCGGACACCGCCG
This sequence comes from Microbacterium sp., assembly GCF_031178525.1. GTDB lineage: Bacteria > Actinomycetota > Actinomycetes > Actinomycetales > Microbacteriaceae > Microbacterium. The sequence continues at coordinate 7,941 of NZ_JAPSJA010000025.1, read as the reverse complement.
TGTGCACGCTGGCGGACCTCGACGCGGGGGCGGGCGCGTCGGCTGCCCCCGGCACCCTCGATCCCGATGCCCTGCGCGCCCTCGTCGAGCGCGAGCGCGGACGCGGACGCACGGTCGTCTTCACGAACGGCTGCTTCGACCTGCTCCATCTCGGGCACACCGCACATCTGCGCCAGGCGAAGGAGCTCGGCGACGTGCTCGTCGTGGCGCTCAACGACGATGCCTCCGTGCGGCGCCTGAAGGGCCCCGGCCGCCCCGTGAACCCGCTGGAGGACCGCGCCCGCGTGCTGGAGTCGCTCGAGAGCGTCGACTACGTGACCGTGTTCCGCGAGGACTCCCCCGCCGCGCTGCTGGCCGACCTGCGTCCGGACATCTATGCCAAGGGCGGCGACTACACGCCCGAGATGCTCGAGGAGACGGCGGTCGTGCGCGGTTACGGCGGCGAGGTGCGGATCCTCGACTTCATCCCCGCGCACTCGACGACCGAGATGGTCAGCCGCATCGCGCAGGGTGCCGCGCTGCGCTGACCGGGCGCCGGGCGGCGCCCACTAACCCAGGGCGCGTGCGATCGCGTCGGTCGCGGCCAGCCGCACGCGCTCGACGTGCGGCGCCAGGGCGCCGGGTCGCCGCACGAGAAAGAGCGTGTTGATCGGGGGATCCTCGGTCGGGTGGAGGTCGATGAGCCGCCCGCTCGAGAGCGCCTCCCGGCACACGTGCAGCGGGAGGACGGTCGCGCCGGCACCGGCGACGGCGGCCTCCCGCAGCGTGCGCAGGTCGGGAACCGTCAGCGCCGGCTCGCGTTCGAGGCGCACGCCGAACACGTGTCGCCAGTAGCGGCGCAGGATCGGCACGTCGTGTGCGAAGGCGAGCAGCGGCACCTCGTCCAGGTCGTCGGGGGAGCCGACGGGCGCGCGCGTGAGGCCGGGAGCCGCCACCAGCACGAACGTCTCATCCGTCACGGGAGTCGCGATCACCGATCGTCCGCGCGGCCGCTCGGAAGCCACGACGAGGTCGAGCACGCCGGAGCGGAGGCTGTCGACGAGCGGACCGCTGAGCCCCGGCACGACCTGCAGCCGCACGCCGCCCGCGACGAGGGCCGCGAGCCCCGGCACGACCACCTCCGCCAGGATGTCGGCCGCTCCGCCGATGCGCACCGGCGCGTGCGGACCGCCCTCACCCGGACGCATCCCGCCGATCGCCTCGGCGACCGCGGCGAACGGGCCGGTGAGCCGCATCGCCAGGTCATCGGCCCGCGGCGTCGGCGTGACGCCGCGCGCCGTGCGCTCGAACAGCCGCTCCCCGAGCATCCCCTCGAGCGCCTGGAGCTGGGCCGTGACCGCCGGTTGTGTGAGCCCGAGCGTCCGGGCGGCGCCCGACAGCGATCCCGACGTGTGCACGGCGAGGAACGTGCGCCACAGCGGAAGGCGATCCAGCCCATCAGGGGATCTATGGCTCATATTGCGAAGCTATCGGAAGATGCCGCAGCCGAGCGCGTTGCTCCTGTTGCGGCACCCTTCCGGGCGCCGGCCACGACAACCCGAGGAGACCCATGTCCACCGTTCTGTTCGTCGTCACCGCAGCCCGTTCCTGGACCCTGTCCGACGGAAGTACGCACCCCACCGGCTACTGGGCCGAAGAGCTGCTCACTCCCCACCGCCTGCTGACCGAGGCGGGCCACAGCGTGGTCTTCGCCAGTCCCGGCGGCGTCGCGCCCGTCGCGGACGAAGCCTCACTCTCCGACGATGACGGTGCGCGTGCCGCGATCTCCGCGATCGCCGGCCTCCAGTCGCCCCTCCGGCTCGAGGAGGTCGATCTCGGCACGATCGACGCCGTGTTCTACCCCGGCGGCCACGGCCCCATGGAGGACCTCGCCGTGGATGCGACGTCCGGCGCGCTTCTTTCCGACGCGCTGGAGGCGGAGAAGCCGGTCGCACTGGTGTGCCATGGGCTCGCCGCACTGCTGGCCGCCCGCCGCGCCGACGGTGCACTCGTCGCGGCGGGACGCACCGTCGCGGCATTCACCGATGAGGAGGAGCGCCAGGGCGGGCTCGCGGACAAGGCCCCGTGGCTGCTCGAGACCACGCTGCGCAAGCACGGCGTGACGGTCGACGCAGCCGAGCCCTGGGCCGATCACCTCGTCGAGGACGGCAACCTCGTGTCGGGCCAGAACCCGCAGTCGTCCGCGTCCGTGGCGCGGGCGCTGCTGCGCCGCCTCCCGGCCTGACGCTCGCACCACCCGCACCGACGATGGCCCCGCCCGGCGGCGGGGCCATCGTCGTGCGCGCGCGCTCGAGCGACGTGGTGCACACGCGGCCCGCGCCGTCGAGCCCCCGGACATCCGCGCATGCGGACGCTAGATTTCCGGCATGAGCGCACAGATCCCCGAGGAAGACCTCGACAACCTCGACCTCGAGCCCGACGTCGTCGAGCGCCTTCGCAACGGCACCGCGACGAGGGACGACGAGATCGCGAAGCTGCAGGCCTGGCGTCACGCCGCACAGGAGCAGGGAGACATGCAGCGCACGGCAGAGCTCGACGCGCTGATCTCCGCGCAGCGCCTGGAGAGCTGATCCCACCGAACCGAGACCTCATCCCGCACGCGAGACATCACCGTCCGTCGATGTCTCGAGCGGCGGATGAGGTCCGGCGGCGGACGACGGCGATCGCGCCACGCGGCGGCTGAGATCCCCCAACGGAGGCCGGTGTCGGCAACGAAGAAGCCCCTCGCCGTGCGGCGAGGGGCTTCTTCTTCCGGTGGACCCAGGGGGATTCGAACCCCCGACCTTCTCATTGCGAACGAGACGCGCTACCAACTGCGCCATGGGCCCGTGAACCTCGGACTACATTACCAGACCTCGGCGGCGCCCCCGCACGCGCGCGGGAAGCCCGGGCGTGGCGTCAGGCCGAATCAGGCGGACGCGCGGCGCGCGAGCAGATCGCGCACGTGCGCCTCGATCTCGGCGTCGTCGACGTATCCCATGCGGGCGAACGGCGAAGCCGCCGGGGCCGGCTCGGGCCGCGCGGTCTCGATCGGAACCGGCGCGGGACGCAGCTGCTCGGCGCGGGCGCGGAGCGCCTCCTGCGCGGCCGCCCGGCGCAGCGCCTCGCGGGCATCGGCCTCGGCGCGCGCGGCCTGCGCGCGCGAGCCCGCGGTCGCGGTGAGCGGCGCGGGCAGTGTCCGCGGCACCCAGCCGCGATCGGCCTCGTCGAGGAGCGGCGCGGGTGCGGCGCGACGCGCGGGTTCCGGCAGCGCCACAGGCGCGGCGCGGCGTGCGGCACGCGCCTGCACGGCGGCCATCCGCTGCAGCAGCCCGAGCCCCGTGAACACGGCGGCACCGCCGACGACCAGCCACGCGGCACCGGCTCCTGCGACGAGCGCCCACACGCCCAGCGCCGCGACAGCGAGACCGGCGAGCACGAGCGCGGTCGCTGCGACACGGATCCGTCGGCGTGCCTTCGCCTGCCGCACCTCGGGGGCCGCGCGCAACGCCGCGAGCTCACGACGCTTCTGCTCGAGCGCGAGCAGATCCTTGTCGCGCTCCAGGCGGGTCTCCTCCACCCTCAGCCGGCTGCGCTCGGCCTGCAGGCGCTTGGCCAGCTTCTGCTTGGCGGCCGCCTCACGTGCCGTGAGTTCGACGCGCACGACGTCCGGGGTCTCGCTGGTCTCGGCAAGCACGCGCAGCGCCTGGTTCAAGCGCACGGCGTTGCGCTCCGCGGCGTCGTACCGCGCGCGGCTCTGCCAGGTGGGCAGCAGGTACACGAGGAAGAGCAGCACGGCGACGGCGACGACCACGCCTCCGCCCAGCAGCTGCCCATCCATGCGACCAACGGTAGGCGACCACGTCTCCCGGGCCGGGGATGTCGCGGGCGTGTCCCCCCGACATCCCCGATGCGCCACCGCTGTGCGCCCTCGTCGGGCTCGCCCGGTCGACGCGCGGAGAGGTGATCAGCCGGCGACGCGGTCGGCGGGCGGCACGTCGGCCGCATGCTCGGGCGCGCGGCCCGACAGCCAGCGCTGCAGCACGCCGTCCGGGACGTCCTCGGTCGTGAGGGCGAAGGCGTAGTGGTCGCGCCAGGCGCCGTCGATGTGGATGTACCGACGTCGCAGGCCCTCGTAGCGGAAGCCGAGCTTCTGCACGACGCGCAGGCTGGCCGCGTTCTCCGGACGGATGCAGATCTCCATCCGGTGCAGCTGCAGCTCGGTGAAGCACACGTCGGTCGCGAGCGCGACCGCCGTCGGCGTGATGCCCTTGCCGGCGAACCGCTCGCTCACCCAGTAGCCGATCGTCGCCGAGGACAGCGAGCCCCGCGCGAGCCCCCACACGTTCAGCTGACCCGTGATCTCGCCGTCGTACTCCATCACGAACGGCACGCCCTGCCCGTCGCGGTACTGCTGCAGCAGGCGCCGGATGCTGCCGCGCATGTCGAGCGGCGCAGGCCCACCCGGGCTCGTCGCCTCCCACGGGCGCAGCCACGACCGATTCGTCACCAGTTCGTTCTGCAGTGCGCGCGCGTCACGGTGACGAATGAGCCGGATGGAGATCGGCCCATGTTGTCGCGGGGCGAGACCTTCCATCCGGCTCCTTCGGGAACGTGCGTGTCAGAGCGAGGCTGCGAAGTCCTTGAACCACGGTCGCAGCTCGGGACCGAGGTCGGGACGGTCGGCCGCGAGGCGCATGATCGCCTTGATGTAGTCGACCCTATCCCCGGTGTCGTAGCGGCGCCCGCGGAACACGACGCCGTACACGCCGGGGCCCTCCGGGTCGGCAGCGATCTCCTGCAGCGCGTCGGTCAGCTGGATCTCGCCGCCCTTGCCCGGCTCGGTGCGCGCCAGGATGGGGAAGATCTCGGGCGAGAGCACGTAGCGGCCGATGATGGCGAGGTTGGACGGGGCGTCCTCCTTCGCGGGCTTCTCGACGAGGCCCTTCACCTTCACGACGCCCTCGGTGTCGGTCTCCTCGACGTCGGCGCAGCCGTACAGGTGGATGCTGTCGGGGTCGACCTCCATGAGCGCGATGACCATCGCGCCGCGCTTCGCCTGCTCGGAGATCATCGTCGTCAGCAGCTCGTCGCGCTCGTCGATGAGGTCGTCGCCCAGCATGACGGCGAACGGCGACGTGCCCACGTGCGCCTCGGCGCGCAGCACCGCGTGTCCGAGGCCCTTCGGCTCGCCCTGACGGACGAAGTGGATGTCGGCCAGGTCGCTCGAGGCCTGCACGCGCTCGAGGCGCGCCTTGTCGCCCTTGTCGAGCAGCTTCGTCTCGAGCTCCGGCACCGAGTCGAAGTGGTTCGCGAGCGCGTTCTTGTTGCGGCCGATGATCATCAGCACGTCGCGGATGCCCGCGGCGACCGCTTCCTCCACGACGTACTGGATGGCCGGCTTGTCGACGACCGGCAGCATCTCCTTCGGAGTGGCCTTGGTCGCCGGGAGGAAGCGCGTGCCCAATCCGGCCGCGGGGATGACTGCCTTGATCTGCGGGGGGTGCATCCCCTCATCGTAGGCGACCCGCAGTTGTCCTCCCGGGATCTGATATAGGAACCGCCGGGACGCAACCCGGGGCCCATCGGTGAACGGGCTCTGAACGTCACCCGCCCCTAGACTCGTCGCATGACGGACGCCCTCGATCAGGCCAAGCGGGCGCTGCGCGCCGAGCTCCGCGAGCGACGCCAGCAGCTCTCCGATGCGCAGCGGGAGGCCGCGGCGGACGGCATCCGTCAGCAGCTGGATGCGCTCGTCGACGCGCGCGGCGCGCGGAGCGTCTCCTGCTTCCTCTCCTCCCCCACCGAGCCCGGCACGCGGCCGTTCATCAACGCCGCGATCGAGCGCGGCATCCGGGTGCTGCTGCCCGTCATGCGCGAGGACGGCCTGCTCGACTGGACCGTCGCATCCGCGGCCGGCGAGGAGGTGCGCAGCGCGCTGGGCGTGCCCGAGGCGGTGGGCGAGCTGCTCGGGCCGATCGCCGTCAACGACGTCGACCTGCTCATCGTCCCGGCCGCCGCCGTGGATCGCACGGGGATGCGGATGGGGTGGGGCCGCGGGTTCTTCGACAAGACCATCGGCTCCATGGCGAACTGCCCGCCGGTATACGCGGTCATCTATGATTCGGAACTGGTCGACAGCGTGCCGCAGGATGTGCACGACCAGCCGGTGACCGGGGTCGTGACCCCGACGCGCACGCTGGAACTGCCGTTCCACTCCTGACTCTTCACGATCGCCGAGGTCACATGCCCACCTACGCCTATGCCTGCAAGTCGTGCGGGCACGCCTTCGATGCCGTCCAGTCGTTCGCCGATGCGGCCCTCAGCGAGTGCCCCGAGTGCGGGGGCGTGCTGCGCAAGCAGTACGGATCCGTCGGCGTGACGTTCAACGGCTCGGGCTTCTACCGCACGGACTCGCGCGGCTCGAGCACGACTGCTGGCGACACATCCGCCCCTGCTGCATCATCGAAGACGGAATCGGCGCCCGCTTCGGGCGCGTGAACGGGACGGCGCCGACGGGCGCCGGGTGAAGGGGGAACAGCCCATGCTGCAGGGATTCAAGGACTTCATCACCCGCGGGAACGTGATCGATCTCGCGGTGGCCGTGATCATCGGCGCGGCGTTCACCGCGATCGTGACCGCCGTCGTCGACAACTTCATCAATCCGCTGCTCGGCGTCCTGCTGCCGTCGGGGAGCCTGAGCGGATGGGTCATCCCGGTCCCCGGTGTCTTCGGCGAGCCGGCGGAGTTCGGCATCGGCGCGATCATCCAGGCCGTGATCAACTTCCTGTCCGTCGCCGCCGTCGTGTACTTCCTCCTCATCGTCCCGATGAACAAGCTCGCCGAGCGCCGCGCCGCCAAGCTCGGCGTCACGGAGGACGCGGCTCCCGCCGCTCCCACGCAGGAGGAGCTGCTCGCCGAGATCCGCGACCTGCTCGCCGCTCAGCAGCCGCGCGCCTGACGTCCGCACGTCTCGAGGGCCGTCCCGCGCGGGGCGGCCCTCGTCGTGTGAGCGGTCAGTAGTGCGGCGGCACGTCGCGACGGAGGCGCTCGTCGTTCGGGCCGGCGTCGGTCGTCTTCCGCACGGGCGCCTCCGCGCCGCGCAGCGTCGCCTCGGCCTCGGAGTCGGTCAGCGTCCCGTCGACGGGTGTCAGCATCGCCCGGCGTGATCCGCGCACGCGGACGATCCGCTGCCGCGGCACCTCTGCGTCCATCCCGCTGTTATAGCGCGAGCGGCTGGGTGTCGCCGTCGGCCCGCTGCGCCTCGGGAGAGACGCCGAGCACCGAGGCGATCCGCGCGGCCACGGCCGCCGGGTCGCTGTAGAGGTCGAACGCGTGCACGCGCACGTAGTGCCAGCCGAGGCGGCGCAGCACGTGCGGACGCAGGCGCAGCGACTCCCGCAGCGACTCGCCGCGCGACTCGGGGTCAGGCTCGACCACCACGGCCTTGCCGTCGTACTGGGCGACCAGCGGCAGCAGGCCGCGGTAGTCCACGTCCACCGCGACACCGAGGCGGCGCAGCTCGCGCGCGAGAGCGAGCGTCAGCGGGTCGGCGAGATCCTCGAGGCGGGCCTCCCGCCCGCGCGCCGCGATGCTGCCGAGGATGCCCATGAGCGTTGCCGCTCCGTGCTCGAGGCGGCCCTCGTCGAAGGCCGAGGGCCGGATCGACGACACGATCACCATCGAGCGGCGCGCGCGGGTCATGCCGACCGTGAGCAGGCGCTCGCCGTCGGGCGTCGACAGGTCGCCGAAGTCGCTGAGCACGCGGCCGTGCTTGGTCAGGCCGTAGCCGAGCGAGAAGATGACGCGGTCGCGGCTCTCGGCCGTTGCCTGCTCGAGCGTGAGCACCGCGAGCGGCTCTGCGGTCTCGCGGCCGACGAAGTCGGCGACGTCCGAGCGGCCCGCGAAGGCCTCGGTCACGGCGGTGCGCACGCGCTCGGCATGACGCCGGCTGGCCGTGAC